>QHOW01000088.1:4008-12454 GCA_003219435.1 Verrucomicrobiota bacterium
TTGATGCGGCAGCGCCGCTCACGAAGTCTGCGCAAGCAATCCGGCCCAGAATGCAAGCACGCCGTCAGGAGTTATGGCGACAAACGTAAAGCGCAGGCAGAACTCGCTGCGCCCGAGAAGCGCGTCCGCCGACTCGACATTCGTCCGCTCACAGATGAAGAGCAAAACCGCTTTTCTGATGCCTGGATGAAAACCCGGGCGCGTTTCGTGGATGAACCATCGAAGGCAGTCGGCGAAGCCGACGGGTTGGTTCCAGACTAGAGAGACAATGGGGTTGAGCGGATAATGTCTCAACGGAAGATTTGCGTGTCGCCCTCCAGCGTTACCGCGCCTTCTTCGATCGACTGTTGAATATCTGAACGGAAAAATGAGACACGCGCAACAGACACCGCATGCGAGTAAATCTGTATGAAAGAAGAAAAAGAAGTTATCTCAACGATCAGAAACTTGATCGAAACACTCAAGGATGGGCAGGAAGGCTTTAAACAGGCGCCCAAGGCGTGAAAGATCCGCAGCTAAATTCGCTCTTCATGAATATTCACAGCAGCGCTCGCGGTTCGCGACCGAACTGGAGGGCCAGGCCCGGAGTCTGGGTGAGCCAGACCCGGAAACCAGCAGCACCACCGCTGGCGCATTGCACCGTGCGTGGATTACCTTGAAATCCGCTGTGACCAGAGGCGATGACCATGCGATCCTGGCCGAATGCGAACGCGGAGAAGACTCCGCGGTGGAAGAATATGAGAAGGCGATGGCAGATAATTTATCGGCGCCTTTACGCGAGATCGTAGCGCGTCAATATGCGGAAATAAAAAACACGCACGACCGTGTGAAAAATCTCCGCGATGTACCAGATAATCTGGCCAAGACAAATCTCATCGAGATGTCAAGACGCTTTAGGATTCGCGAAGATTTAGATACTTCCCAGTAACCAGAGGATCAGAACGATTAAGAGAATGAGGCCAAGTCCGCCGCTGGGATAATAGCCCCAGCCGGAGCTATACGGCCAGCTCGGCAGAGCGCCAATTAGCAGTAGAATCAGAATAATTATCAGGATTGTGCGCATGCGCCTAATCTATCGCGGCTTGTCGCCGAATCTCAAGCTTTTTGTCTGCTGCACATTTGGTCGAGTGTAGCCGCGAAGGTCGGGCTCCGACATCTGGAAGCGTGATGCAGATGTTTTGACAGTTTTCGTTACTCCAAGCGTGGTGTTAACGGCGATACAATATCGCTATGCCGGAAGAAGAAGCCGTCGAACGGGCTCGCGAAGACGAGCGCGAAGGCAAAGCGCCTTCCACTCAGGCGGGCGAATTTGTCCGCGAAGAAATGGAACATATTCGCGAAGGCAAACATGGTGCTCGTTCACCCGAGCAAGCAATCGCCATCGGTTTGTCCAAGGCGCGCAGAGCTGGAGTGAAGCTGCCTCCGCCGAGGCGCGGCAAAGGGCGAACGAAACGCCAGGCCAGGCGCGATTTGGCAAAAGGCCGCAAAGCCGGCCGCAAAAAAACTTCACGCACGCGTTCCCGTGCCACGAAAGGTGCGCTCAAACGCGAAAGTCGTCGGTCAGCATCGAAGAAAGCGCTCTCACGACAAGCAAAGGGGGCGGCCGCTCGACGCTCAGCGCGTTCACGTTCGGCCGCAGCAAAAAAGGCTGCGCGCACGAAAAAACGTCGCCGCTAAGATGGCGCTGCGAACTTGATGGAGGTGGCGGCGCTCGTTTAGCAAACTGGCGAGATCCATCACGCGGAGAATTCGTTTATGCCCGAAGAAAAGAAACTTCAGCCACCTCAACATCAAGAGCGGCGACCTGGCCGTGAACACAAAATGAAGCCGCGGCCAAGGGCCGATAACAAAACACATCGCGGTAATGGAAAATTGCGAGAGAAAGTGGCCGATATACTGGCGGTGACAGCGGGATTGGCCGCGCAGTTGCGATTGCCTTTGCAAAAGAGGGCGCGGACGTTTCTGTCGTGTACCTTGAAGAGGAGAAAGACGCGAACGAAACCAGGCGTCTGGTGGAAAAAGAAGGACGCAAATGTTTGTTGATCGCCGGCGATATCGGCGACGAAGGGTTCTGTCAAGAAGCTGTCGAGAAAACCGTGAAGGAATTCGGCAGGATTGACATCCTGGTGAAGAATGCAGCCGAACAGCATCCGCAGGAATCAATTGAGAAAATCACCGCAAAACAGCTCGAACGAACATTTCGCACGAACATCTTTTCGTTTTTTCTCATAACGAAAGCGGCGCTGAAACAGTGTGCTGCGCTTGCCGGGCAGTAAGGCGACGAAGTAGATCTGTAGATGCCTGCCAGCGACGATCGCCACCGATCAAGTTTGATCAAGAAAGTTTTCACCGCCGACTTGGGCATGCCGTGTTTGTCCAACCAAGCCAGGAGATGACATAACAGCACGATGCCCGATCTGGGCACCCTCTTCGGCCGTCAGCATTACCTGTGAGCGATGCGACCGCTCAATGGCACCAGGGCAGCTCGCAAAGGTCACAAGTTCGGCATGCCCCGCGAGTCGCAAAAGTAACAACGGTGCTACTTTTTCGGTGCGGAGGACAGTCTGGATCGTCACGATTCCGTGGGTATGAAAGCAAGACTGATCACTATATTCATGGTACCACTGGGCATCGCCCCGTCCGGTGG
The DNA here is from genome assembly GCA_003219435.1 of Verrucomicrobiota bacterium. GTDB lineage: Bacteria > Verrucomicrobiota > Verrucomicrobiia > Chthoniobacterales > UBA10450 > Udaeobacter. The sequence goes on from QHOW01000088.1 coordinate 6,656, forward strand.
ATCAAAGCTACCGCGGAGCAGGGCGACCGCGGCAGTTCTCGCCTTCCTTGCGGCAGTCCTCTTTGCTGCGCGGCTTTCCCTCGCCGTCGAGTTAACGGAGCCGGCGGGTGCGGCGCACGGGTATCCAGGGTTGTGCGACCAAGGTGGCAAAAAGCTGGCTGACGGGGAATTCAGGCAGTGGGTGCAAGATGATGGCCTTCATATTATCATCAGCTACGAGTTCAGCGATGGCCGCGTATTTGAGGAGAAGGCGCTATTTCACCAAAGGCCAGAGCTCACACAGGAAAAATGGTCGTGGAAAGAGTCTAAAAACGGGAAAGTCTCGCGCCAGTTCACCGCAGACTTCCGGGCGAAAACGGCCACGGCACTGACGCATGAAGACAACGAAGCCAAACAATGGTCGGAAAACATAGATGTCGAGCCGGGCCGAACCTTCGCTGGTTTCGGCTTCACGCTGGCGCTTCAGAATCTACGAAAACGTCTAATCGAGGGAGAAAAAGTCGAACTCAAGGCAGTTGGGTTCACACCGAAACCGCGGCTCGCCACGGTGCAGCTTTCATACGGCGGGCTCGACCGATTGAGGATGTCGGGACGCTCGCTCAAAGGCGATCACTTCGTGATTCATCCGGAGATTCCACCGATCGCTAAGTTATTCATTCATGTGCCGGACACACAAATCTGGCTAACCAATCCTTCGCCCGCCAGCTTTCTGCGCTGGGAAGGACCGATCGTCGTGCCAAGTGATCCGCTTATCCGGGTTGATTTGCTCTCTGGAGCAAAGAGCGGCCCGGCACAGCCGGTGGCGACGAGTAGTCGCGAATAAAGCCCATTTACGCTGGTTCCGAAATCCCAGCCATCGTCAGTTTTTTCCATTCTGAGTATGGCCCATTGAAACTTGGGTTTGGCCGACCCGGCAAAATGGTGATGAATTCAAGCATGTGCCCATAGGATCTCGGAAATAAATCTGAGCTGATGGCATCCATCCGATGACGGTTGGTTCCTTGGTTTTGTCTCCTCCGAACCCGAGGGTATCGATTCCATTCTGATTTAATTTCGCAATCATCGCGAACAATTCATCAAGGGCGACAGCGAATGCGAGATGACACCTTTGCGCGACTCGGTTTTGACGACCATAAACGGTGTTCGGTCCCCAAAGTCCGATCATTGCTTTTTCCTTCGCATCAGCCCACAGAAAGACAATGTCACGTGTCGGATCGCGGTAGGCGAAGGGCAGACCGACGATTTCCCGGTAGAAACGCTCGGCGACCTTTGTGTCCGCGACCGGAAGATGGGTCTCGTAAAGGTGCATACGAAACTGTCCGCACCCTGGTGGCGCCTTAAACCTCGTGTCGATGCCCTTCGGCGTCGTATTCGTAAGTCTTGCCGTTTTCTTCGTCCCGCGTCGTCTTGTGTGAGCCGTCACAAAAGGGCTGGTTCTTGGAAAGCCCGCACATGCAAACCCAGACGGACTCTTGTTGTGGTTTGATTTCAAATGGCCGCTGATCCGACTTCAAAACTTTTCGCATGGCAAAAGGTAGTCGGAGAAAAAAGGCCAGCAACCCTGGCACCGATCCTTACGCGACGCCGCTAATGAATAGAAACGCTGTCGCCGCTTTTTATTTTCGTGGCGAGACGCACGACGTCCCAATTGGCAAGACGAACACAACCATGGCTGCTAGCGCGGCCGATCGAATCAGGGTCATTGGTCCCGTGAATGCCAATCCCCTTCTTGTTGAGCGCAATCCACATTACGCCGACAGGATTACGCGGACCAGGAGGAAGCAAATAGAAATTGCGGCTGCGTTTGCCGTGTTGAAGCATTTCTTTGTCGTAACGAAAAGTCGGCATCTTAGTGATACGGCGCACTTTCCATTCGCCGATGGGCGACTCGGTATGAGCGGAACCGATCATCACCGGATAGGCGGCTATGAGCTTATCGCCTTCGAACACGCCAAGCATGTTTGTCCTCGTGTCGATTTTGACGGTGACGGGCGCCGGCGGAGCCTTGTCTCTCTTTGTCTCTTTATTCTCCTCCGCATTTTTGATTTGCGCGTCTGGCTCTTCTTCCACCTCATTAGCCGCTTGCGCGGCGACTTCGCTGCCGGGTTTGATTTCCTTTACTGAAGCGAGCTCAAATGGTTCGACATTAGGCACGAGGATCTGATCACCAGCCTTGATTGTTTTCATCTTGCCGGGATTGAGTTGCTCCAGGAAATGAACGTCGCTGTGAAACTTCTCTGCGATGGCTTCAGCGGCGTCGCGGTAGGGCAAAAACTTTAGCTTGGCCTGCGCTGGAACGCCGCTCGGCGACGGACCGACGCTCTGCAGATCGGCATCGGTAACCGTGTAGGGAATTAACACTGGGTCTACGCTGGCAAGATCGAGACCATTGATGTCAGGCGCGATGTTGCCTTTCGACTTGACCTGTGGAGGTGGCTGTTGCGGTTGTTCTCCGCGAGAAATCCGGTAGAGCGCGAGCGCCTTCCAAGTGAAATCACCATAGTGTTCATCGAGCTTACCGGGACTAAAGTTTGCGCGATCAAGAAAGATCTGCAGGCGGACGGCGGCTTCGATATCGGCCTTTTTTGTAGTGCTCTCTCCACCGCGTTTTTTTCCCGCCGCCGCCGGCCGGATGGCGCTGGAAATTAGCACGGCCACAACTGCGAAGCGAAGAACGGCATTCACCCAAAATTGATCGTAGCAGCCATTCGGCCCGGCTGTGGAGGACATCGTCCGTAAACCTTTAAACAAAACGCGCCTTTCTGTTCCACCGACTGGCAGAACAGAAAAGGCGCGATGGAGACAAACGAGCTTAGCTCTTTTGGCTCTTAATCCTCGTCTAGAATCACGCGATCAACGAGCATGGTGTCGCCAGTTCCGACATAGTGGACCCGGACTGGAATACCCACTTTAACTCTCGTTCTTACGGTATCTTCGTCCAGGACCTTGCCGCTCCGCGTCACATAAGTGACTGTCTTGCCGAAGCGGTAAGTCCGCGGTCCGCTACTTTCCCTGAGCACGATTGCACTCCCCGGAGTGTACTCCGTGATCGTGCCGCTGCCTTCAGTCGTGGTCGTCGTTGTGGTGGTCTCCGAGACCTGTCCCCACGCAAATGGGGAGACAACTGCCAACGCAATGCTCAAAAGCATTTTTTTCATGTTTCCCTTTCTTGTTTGAGTTTGGCGATAAACTTCCTCTGTGCCGGTTTGATTTTGGGCCGAGTGAAGAGCTCGCCGCCATATTGGATTCGTATGCAGCGTGCAGTGCGGATGTTTTAAAAGTTGGTAATGGCGCTTGAAGCCTCCTTTTACACGAATCGATTTTTCGCTTAAACCGTGCATATGAAATTCTGGATCGGCACATCGGGTTTTCAGTACGCAGAGTGGAAAGGAAATTTTTATCCGGAAGATTTGCCGGCGGCAAAGATGCTGGCCTTTTATGCAGAACGCCTTTCGACCACCGAGATCAATTACACGTTCCATCGCATTCCGGCTGCCAAGACAATCGACAATTGGAAACAACTGACACCGGAGCATTTTCGCTTTGCCCTGAAGGCGCCGCAGAAGATCACGCATTGGTCGAAACTGCGTGATTGCGCCGATACGCTCGGTTACTTTTGCAAAGTCGTTTCTGAACTTGGGGAAAGACAAGGGCCCGTTTTGTTTCAACTTCCGCCGAACTTCAAAAAAGACGCAGATGTCTTGAGTTCATTCCTTCGCGAACTGCCGTCAATGCGCGCTGCGTTTGAGTTTCGTCACGAATCGTGGCTCGACGATGAGATTTTTGAAATCCTCAAGGCACGCAATGTGGCGTTGTGCATTGCCGACACCGAGAAACTGGAGACACCGAAAATCGCGACCGCAAATTATGGCTACCTCCGTTTACGTCGCGAAGATTATAACGAGATCGATATTGAACGCTGGGTGAAGTTTGTCCGCGAACAGGAAAGCAAGTGGTGCGATGCGTTCGTCTATTTCAAACACGAAGAAGCAGGGATCGGCCCAAAACTCGCCCGGCAAATGATGGAGCTCCTCTGCCGGATTTGAATTGTTTGATCTAACTGAAGACTGCTATCTGCCGGCCGTCCGAATCACGATCGCCGAGATGTCTTTCGTGTTGATGAAACCGTCGAAATATTCTGCGCCAGTCAGATGAGAAAGATGGACGACATTGTCGGTAACCTGTTGAATTTTGCCGCCGATTTTCTCTCCAGAATTCAAGTGCAGCTCGACAGTTTTGCCGGCGCTGCCCTGGAGAATGCTGAGGACCGTCGCATTGGGTTGCAGGCCGATCTTATCTTCAGCGGACAAATTGCCACAGACCAGTGCGATGATAAATCCGAGAAGAAGTGAGTAGCGTTTCATGGTTAACTCCTTTTGCGTAATTCCTGAGCGATTTGCCAGCAAATAATGATGGGATTTGCTGACTTGGTGCCGGTGATCGGCTGATTTAACGCGCCCGCGGTGTTCGCGATTGGATTGTAGGACAAGCGCATCGTTTGCCGAAACAAACGAATTGGCAGGCGAAGCGCCTGCCCTACAATTCTGCATGGGCGAAATCGCTGAAAATATCGAGCGCGTGCGCGAAGAGATTGCGCGAGCGGCGGCGAAGGCGGGTCGCGTCACTAACGCGGTCGAGCTGGTGGCGATCACGAAGACGCATCCAGCCGAGCGCGTTCGCGAAGCAGTGGACGCGGGACAACAACTCTTCGGTGAAAGCCGCGTCCAGGAAGCGCGAGCGAAGATTCCGGAATTGCCATCTGTGCTTCGCTGGCATTTTGTTGGCCATCTCCAAAAAAACAAAATCCGGCATGCGCTGCCGCTTTTTGAGCTTTTTCACAGCGTCGATTCGCTGGCGCTAGCCCAGGAGATGAACCGGATCGCGAATGAAGAAGGAATGCATCCACGTCTTTTACTCGAAGTGAATGTGGCAGGTGAGGGGAGTAAGTTCGGTTTCAAACCGGCAACCGTACGCACGGAAATGGAATCGCTGCTCGCATTGCCACGATTGTCGATCGAGGGACTCATGTGCATTCCGCCGCTTGCGGAGGAAGCGGAAGGCTCACGGAAATATTTTGTGCAATTGCGCGAGCTCCGCGACGCACTCGAGAAAGAATTCAATCTCAAACTTCCGCGCCTTTCCATGGGAATGACAAATGATTTTCCGGTCGCGGTCGAGGAGGGCGCGACGCTGGTGCGTGTGGGGACTGCCATTTTTGGCGAGCGCTCGAAAAAGCAGAAACAGAAAGCCACAGATGAACACGGATTTTCACGGATTTCAGAATCCTGAAACGAAAGCTTTTCTTCATTATCCGTGTTTCATCCGTATCAATCCGTGGCTGAAGGATTGGTCTTAAGATTTACATCCTGTTAAATTCGCCACATGCGCTTGGAGCCAACAAACATTCAGCAAATCGGCGATGAGCTTGCCATTGCCTGGAACGACGGGAAGGAGTCGTTTTTCAATCTCGAAACGCTGCGGCGTGCATGTCCATGTGCAGCGTGCGGTGGCGAACCGGATGTGCTCGGCAATGTCTCCCGACCGAAGATGAGCTACACCGAGAAGAGTTTCCAACTCACCGGCTTCGATCTTGTGGGCGGTTATGCGTTGCAGCCACGCTGGGCGGATGGACACAGCAGCGGAATTTACAGCTTTACTTATCTGCGGCGCTTGGAAGAGGCTTCGCAGTGAAAGGCATGCGATCAGGAAATCTATGAGCTGGACAGCAAAGATCATGATCGTTCTTCTCTGCTTTTCATTGTGCGGAGCCGGCACTTTCGTTGCCTCAACCACATGCGA
>QHOW01000018.1 GCA_003219435.1 Verrucomicrobiota bacterium
ATGGCTTCAACTGCTTGACGCGTGTTGTATTTCGAACGGTAAATCAAACGAAACGCTTCTTTGATCAGCTTCACGCTTTCGGGCGGAAAATTCTTGCGTTCCAATCCGACCAGGTTGATCCCACGAATTTCTGCCGGATTGCCATCCGCGATCATGAAGGGGGGAACGTCCTGGACGATCTTCGAGCAACCGCCGGTGATTGCGAACCGTCCGAGCCGGCAAAATTGATGCACGGCGGTGAGTCCGCCAATGACGGCGTGATCGCCTACCTGCACGTGGCCGGCCAGCGTGCCATTGTTTGAAAAAACAACGGCGTCTCCGACGACGCAATCGTGCGCGATATGGCTGTAGGCGAGGAAGGTGCCACGGTTGCCAATGCGCGTTTTCCCCTGGCTGCTTGTGCTGCGGCTGATGGTGACAAATTCGCGGAACGTATTGTCATCGCCAATTTCCAGATAAGTCGGTTCGCCCTGGTATTTCAGGTCCTGGGTTTGCTGGCCGATGGAGCAGTAAGCGTAGAATTTGTTTTTCACGCCGGCTTTCGTCGGCCCGCAGAGTGTGACGTGATGTTGGATCCAGCAGTTTGGGCCGAGCATCACATCGGCGCCAATTACGCAATACGGCCCGACGATCGTTCCCGCGCCGATCTCTGCGCCAGGATCAACGATCGCGGTCTGATGAATCTGCACGTCGCTCATGATTATCTGAGGCTCAGATTGTCACTATTAACATCGCCAGTCGCGATTGTTTGAATGTTCAACATTTAGATGCGGCGTGTTTTCGTTCTTTCTTAAGCTGCCGTGTCGGCACCAAGCAGATTCGCAACTTCTTTCATCAACGGCGGCAGATGTTTTTCAACAACGCCTCACACCACCGTGTCATAGCCGTGGATAATTCGGTTGGGAAAGTCCACGATACGGCGCAATTCGGAAATGTGAGCAGCCGTCGTCGGGTCGAGGCGGTCAATGCGCTTCAATGCTTCGGCAATAATTTCAAACTCGCGCTCAACCGCGCGCCGGAAAAAACGGTCGGCGGAGTATTCGACAAGGCCACGTCCGGCGATGTGTTGAAGAATGCTCTCGCCCGCCTCGCGCACGTCAAGCAGCAGCTTTTTCGTCGCGATGGTCATAAAGAAGTTGGCGAGCGGCGAAAACGGATTCGCGAAAGTATGGATTGCGAATGGAGCGTTCGGCTATCAAATCTGCGGGCCGATCGAACAATTTTTCCAGTGCGTGCGCGAGTCCAAGATAGTTATTGGCGTATTCAGCGGGCGATTGTTCCTCAAGGGCCACCAAAAAATCAAGGTCGCTGNNNNCATCTGCGGCAGAGCCGAACAGATAAAGGCGTTCCACCCGGAACTGTCGGCAGACGCTATTGAGAGATTCTCGTAATGAGTCAGCGAGTAAATTCACCAATTTCAGCTTAATCTCCGACGACGCATTGTCGAGTTCGGGCGGGCCTTGGTCCTGCGTGGCAGATTGGAAAGCCTCGGACATCATTTATCCAAAAATGTGAACATTAGTTCGCCTTCGGAGACGACCGCGTCGTTTACCACGCAATGGCATTTGGCTTTCGCAAGACGTTCGCCGCGCGACTTCGTGAGCTCGGCGTGAATGAAGATGGTGTCGCCCGGGAAAACCGGTTTGCGAAATTTCACTCCATCTGCGCTCATGAAATAGCCGATGCGACTGGTAGTTTTTGCCAGCTTGAATAAGAGAATGCTGGCCACCTGCGCCATCGCTTCTACCTGCATTACACCCGGCATCACGGGGTGACCCGGAAAATGTCCTTGAAAGAATGGCTCGTTAATCGTGACCGTTTTGATGCCGATACATTTGGTTTCGCTCTCGAAACTGATAATCCGGTCGACCATCAAAAACGGGAAACGATGCGGCAGAATTTGCATTACCTCGTCGGTGTCGAACCCGCCGTCCCCACGCGGAACCGCGCGTGTCACGGAAAGAGCGCTCCGGCGCGTCTGCTCGCGGGTGAGCGCGCGAGCCAGGTCAGCATTCACAGCATGACCGGGTTTTACGGCAACGAGATGGCCTCGGATGCGCCGCCCGATCAGTGCGAGATCTCCGATAATATCGAGCATTTTGTGGCGCACGAACTCATCCGGGAAACGCAACGGTTCCTTGCTTAAAACCGCATCGCCGCGCACGACAATCGCATTTTCGAGGCTGCCGCCCTTGATCAAATTTTTTTCCATGAGCGGCTCAACATCCTCGTAGAAAACAAATGTCCGTGCCGGGGCGATCTCGCGCTCGAAAACCGCCGGCGTAACTTCCATCGATAGATATTGCGCGAACCGATTGTCTGGCCCGGCTTGCGTGCACGAAATGCGAAATTTCTCATCCGGCAGCAAAACAAGCAGCGCGCCTGTTTTCGATTCCACATGCACCGGTTCGCGCACGTCGAAAAACTTTCGCGGCTCCTCCTGAGCGGTCACACCGGCTCTCTTGATGAGATCGACATAAGGTTGCGCGCTGCCGTCCCCGATCGGCGGTTCGTTTGCGTCCATTTCGACAATGGCGTTATCCACGCCCATCCCCGACAGAGTGGCGAGCACATGTTCGACCGTGTGCACGCGCACAGAGCCTTCGCCGATGGTCGTGGCGCGCTCGACTGTTTTGAGATTTTCGAGTCTGGCGTCAATCGTCGGTTCGTCCTGCAGATCCTTGCGCTTGAACTTAATCCCATGGTCCACTGGCGCCGGATGCAGTTTCAGCGAAACCTTTTCGCCGGTATGCAGCGAAGTGCCGCTGAAGCTGGCGGTCTTGCCAACGGTATGTTGAAACTCGGGCGTCGAAGCCATGTACGCTTAACTAGCAGAGATTTTGTCTTGTGACCAGTGTTGTAGCCGCTTCGCTGCGCGAAGCGACGGCTACAGCAAGCGTTTCATTTCAATTCGAACTCGCCGCAATCAAAGGCCATCATTTTGTCCACGTTTGAAATGCGGAATTGACGAACCGATGCGCCATTATCCTGCCAGACATCGACCGATTTTTCGCTTCTCTTTGTGATGAAAGCGCGGATCAAGTTCGGCGTGTCGCTCAGCATGAACAGCGGCAGATCATCCCTCGTTTTCAAATAGCTCCCGTCGCTGTCGAATCCGACGACAAGATCGATGATCGATCGTTTGTCGTTTGCCAGTGGATTTGGCATGAGTCTCACTTTCACGCTGGCAGGTGGCTCACTTTCCACAGGCGGGGGCGTGGCCTCGCCGATGTCTTCGACCCTGAGGTGGCCGACGAGATAACCGTTGGCGCGATATTTTCCAGCAGGCAAATCTTCGTCATCGTCATTTTTGCCGTCCCATTGCGTCACCAGCGCATCTGGGCCGATTGTGAGCTCATTTAATTCGGCTTGCTGATGCAGGACGCGAACGAGCGTTCCATTCTCATCGTAAATGCCGAGGCTGATCGTGCCTTCCAGGGGCGGCGGAACGAAGCTGATGCGCACTCTTCTCGGGGGCGCTGCTGAAGGAGAAGGGGACCCCTCCGGGGTTGGCGAAACAGAAGGGGATTCCTCCGGGGTTAGTGAAAGAGAGGGAGATTCCTCTGATGTGGGGGAAGGAGTTGGCGCCGGCGATTCCTGCGCGGCAGCGATTACAGCCATCGCGATCCATGATGCCGCAATCCGCAATCCGCAGTTAATGCCAGTCCGGCTCGGACCAATCCGCGATTCAAGCATAATAGCGCCAGTTCACGTTCGGAAAAAGGTTATCGCGCCGTTCACAATCGCGCAGAAATTCTTCATCCACATTGTTTCCTGCAAACTGATCGTGCAATCGATTGAAGCGGGCAAGATGATCCATCGTGCGTTTGGTTGCGTATTCGCGTGCCGTTCCGGTTTTCATGAGGAATGCCCAGTCGCTTGATTGCGCGAGCAAAAGTTCGCGGGCCAGTTGCTTTAAGACGCGGTCTGCGAGCAAAGCCACATCGCCTGGGTACTTCCGGGCGAGGTCGCTCATGCGTCGCGCGGCAGCGTGCAGGTGCGGATAAATCCACGCGTTGCTTGGGTCGAGCCAGACACTGAGATGGCCGTTCTCGCCCCACGTCGAAGCCGCTGGCTGAAGAGTTTGGAGGGTTGGGTGAGCTGCGAGGTAATCGCCCGGCGGCGTCAGGCGAAGGTCTTGCTCGCTGGCGGCTTTGCGAATGAAATGTTCAAGAAAGCGTGGCCCTTCGAACCACCAGTGGCCAAGTAATTCGGCATCGAATGGGATCACAACGATCGGATCAAAACCCAATCCGCTGATTCTGCGAATTTGCTGTCGTCGTTGCTCGAGAAAATGAGCAGCGTGCGCCTCTGCCACTTTCTCCGCCGCTCCGCGATCATACAATTCCTTTTCTTCACCGCGTCCGGTGATGCGATGATATTTCACGCCGGCGAATTTTCGTTGTCCCCGCGCAATCGGCCCCAAATGTTCCATCGGAAGATCGAAACCAGCGTCGCGATAAAATTCACGGTAAGCAGGATCGCCTGGATAGCCTGCCTGCGCGCTCCAGACTTGCCGGCTTGAGTCGCGATCGCGCGCAAAAGCGGCCGGCCCCGCTGGCGTATAACAGGGCGCGTAAATCGATCGCAGCGGACGAGGTTTTCCAAACATCAATCCATGGGCATCGAGAATGAACCACCGAAGGTTTGCCCCTTGCAGGAGCGATTCCAGTCCGTGGGCGTAAGCGCATTCCGGCAGCCAAAATCCGATTGGCTCGACGCCGAAAAGATCGACATACACATCTCGTCCAATCAAAACCTGCGCGCGTGCGGCTTGAGGCGATTGCTGCTGAAGAATGGGAAGCAACCCGTGCGTTGCGGCGCTGGCGATGATCTCGAGCACGCCCGCTTCCCGCAACTCGCGAAAAGCGGAAAGCAGGTCACATTTCCACTCATCGACAAAGAAACGGCGGCTCTCCGAGAAGAGCCCGAAATAAAAGACGGCCAGCTCTCGCAGTCTTGGATGCTCCCGGTTTCGCCTTTGCTCGCGCCTGGCGAGGTCGATCAACAGATCGAGCTGTCGCACGTAGCGCTCGCGCAAAAGTTCGTCCTGCAACATGGAGCAGAGGGTCGGCGTGATCGACATCGTGAGTTTGAATGGCACGCCATCTCTGACTAATCGCTGCATCATTTGCAGCAGCGGAACGTAAGTCTCGGTGATCGCCTCGAAGAGCCAGTCTTCTTCGAGGAAATGTTCATGCTCGGGATGCCGGACGAAGGGCAGGTGGGCATGGAGGATGAGCGCGAGTGAACCCATTGCGGATACCGGAAACCGGAAAGCGGATACCGGAAAGCAAAAAAACGCCGCCGTCAGCAGTCTATCCGGTCTTCGCTATCCGCAATCCGGTATGGCTTACAGCGTGCGGCAAAAATCCTGGAAGCGGTCCAGACCTTTTTTGATCACGTCGATGCTCGTGGCGTAACTGAGCCGGACGGTGCGGTCGTCACCGAAGGCGGCTCCAGGAACGACGGCGACATTGGCTTTACTCAACAAACGATCGGCGAAATTTTGGGACGTCAGTCCGAGCTGACTGATATTCACGAGCACATAAAACGCCCCCTGTGGCTTGACCGCGGTCACGTTCGGAATCTTGGAAACGCGATCGAACATATAATTGCGACGCATATCGAATTCCTCGCGCATATCAGCCAGCGGCTGTTGATCGCCCTTCAAGGCAGCGAGGCCGCCGTATTGTGAAAAGGAGGAAGGGTTGGAGGTGGTATGGCTTTGAATGGAATCGACCGCCTTGGCCACCGCTTCCGGCGCGGCTAGATACCCGAGACGCCAACCCGTCATCGCGTAGGATTTGCTAAAGCCGTTGATCGTGATTGTCAGATCGTACGCTTCCTTGGAAAGCGATGCGATGCTCACATGCTTTGCATCGTCATAAACGAGCTTTTCGTAAATTTCGTCGGACAAAATGTAAATGTCCTCCTCAGCGGCGACATCGACAATCGCCTGCAATTCCTCGCGCGTGTAAACGGAGCCGGTCGGATTGCCCGGGCTGTTTAGGATTAACATTTTTGTGCGCGGCGTCATCGCGTTTTCAAAATCTGAAGCGCGAAATTTCCAGGAATTGCGTTCACTCGTGGGCACGATCACTGGTTCAGCGCCGGCTAGTCTGACCATGTCCGGGTAGCTCACCCAATAGGGTGCCGGAATGATCACCTCGTCGCCGGGCTGGCACGTTGCCAGAATCGCGTTGTAGCACGCGTGTTTTGCGCCATTGCTCACGATGACCTGAGCGGCGCGATAGCTGAGGTCGTTGTCGGCTGCCAATTTTTCCGCGATCGCCTGACGCAACTCGGGGATGCCAGCGCTAGGCGTGTATTTTGTGAAGCCAGCCTCCAATGCTTCGATCGCGGCCCTTTTTATATGTTCGGGCGTATCGAAGTCGGGTTCGCCTGCGCCGAAGCCGCAAACATCGATGCCCTCAGCTTTCATGGCTTTGGCCTTGCTGTCGATCGAGAGGGTGAGCGAAGGGGTAAGTTGAGCCGCGCGTTCAGAAATTTCCATGGTAGTAGGACTAGATGTAAGGTTGCTCAAAATTGGAGCGCAAGCTATTGGCTGCGATAGAAGTTTTCAATCAGTGGTTTGAAATTATTCTCCTCGGCCTGAATGATGGCCATTTCCCGTTTGGCGTTCTCGGCAGAGTCGGAGGCGTGGGCCGCGTTGATCATGATGGTCTGGCCAAATTCTCTCCGGATTGAGCCGGGAGGCGCTTTGGCCGGATCGGTTGGGCCAAGCACATCGCGAATCTTGCGAACGGCATCGACCCCCTGATAAACAATAGCAATCGATTTCTCCGTTCCCGTAAGATTGCGTTCTTCCGGCGGACATTCGCTCGGTTTCCGTCCGGCCATGAATTCCACAATGCTTTCCCAGTTTTCGCGTCCGCTTTTGGTGCCCAGCTTTTCCTCGAGAACCGGCAATACCGGCCCATAGAACTCCTTCGCCTGTGCGACGCTCATCCGATGGACCTTGAAACCAATGATGTGGAGGCCGGAACGGGAAAAAACTTCAATCACGCCGCCCGGTCGCAGATTAGGGAATTTGAAATTGTCCGGCTTAATCAGAACGAGTGTTTTCTCGATTTTTGCGCCGGCGGGGAAAGTGATTGAGTGATCCAGGATCCCGCCATCACGATCGGAGAATTCCGCCCAGAGTTTCAAATCGCGCTCGACGGCTTCGGTCTCGAAGGCTGCCAGAACCCCGGGCTCAAAATAAGTTACTTTGCCTGTATCATCCGTGATGTAGTCGCCGTAGGTATCGCGAATCGTTTCGCCACTGGTGCGCTCATGCACGATGTGCCCAACAGTGCGATGAATCTTTTCCACCGCGTCCGGTCCGCGAAAAATGAGGAACAAGACACGCGGACGCTGGCCGTTCTTCTCGCCGGTGAAATTTTTTAAGACATAATCGCGAATTAACTCCTGAGTTGCACGATGAGGTGCATCAGTTTCCGTTACGATTGTCTCTGCGTAGCGCTTTGCGAGTTCTGAACTCGGCGCAAACATGCGTCCGCCAACGAGGTCGAGTCCGGTGCGCGAAATTAGCCGGCCAACGATACCGCCGGTGCGGGATTTGCGCGTCGAGTATGGCGTGATGATTGCGTAGGAAAGCTCTTCGGTCTGCATGATTATAGTCGCGGCTTATGATTAAACCGCGTGGAATGCAGAGAAACCGAAGCCGCCAGGCTGCAGGAACGTAGCTGTCCGCTGTGCGGCGCGTCAAATAGTTTTGGCTAAGACTGCGATCCATTTCCCGCGGCGACGCACGTCAACGAGGATGATCTTGTGGCAACGTAGAGCGCGCACGAATTCTTTCTCCTGGGTTCGCAAAACACCGGAAAGAATTAAACAACTGCTTCGCTTTAGCTTCGGTAAAATCTGAATAAGCAATTCGCTGAACAGGTTTGCGGTCGCCATGTCGATCCTGCGTCGCGAATTCCAGCGACGCACATCGCCCAATTGAAAATCCACGTTCTCGATTTTATTAAGACGCGCGTTCGTTTCGGCGGTTGCAATAGCAACTGGGTCGATATCAACGGCGACGATACGCTTTGCGCCAAAGCAGCTCGCGGCGAGAGCCAGGATGCCGCTCCCGGTTCCAAGATCGACAACGAATCGGGGTTTCGTTCTCCGGGTCACTTCTTCGAGCAGGCGCAACGACATCGCCGTCGTTCCGTGCTCACCCGTGCCAAAAGCCCCTCCCGCGGGAATAACAAGGAGCGGCCGTTTCTCAACCCCGAACGCCTTCGGGATTTGGAAATCGCCCTTCCTTGAAATTAGCAACCGCCTTCCGATCCTGAGCGGCTCGGTTCTCTCTTGCCGCGCAAACCGCTTGAGCCAGTCACGAGACAGTCTCTCGACCCGACCACCAAATTCGTGGATGAACCGTTGCGATTCAGGGCGCGAGTCACACGCTATCTCGAGTTGTAATCTCTTTCGCCCCGGTCTGGAAATCACCACGAGTGCTCGTCGAGCGCGCTCTTCCAAAATTTCTTCACGTGCACTCAGCCAGCACGGGTCCGCTGCCTTTCGCCAGAGATACATGATTGGGGAGCGCGCCCGCCTCACGTGCACGTTTCGCGCTTTCCCCGCTGAAGATTCCAGAAAAGCTTGCGAAGGCGAGGGCGACTTTGCCGACGATGTCTATCCTATTTCTTCTCGGGCTTTTCGTCCTTCATCTGCGCCATCTTTTGGGCGAGACCAGCCGCGAATTTTCCGTACTGGACATTGTCGATCGTGAACGTCCCAAACATATAGTTCGAGTTTTGCCAGGCCCAATTCTGGTCCGCATCGGTATAGGTCATTTTTGACGTTCGTCCCTGTGCATATTCGTGATGAAGCGGATCAGCGCCAGGCGGATTCATGATTTTCGGCGTGCCACCCAGGCCGCCCTCGATTAGATGACCGCGGAAAGTGCCATACCGCCCAAGAGTGATCTCGTGATCTTTGCCCTCGATCTTGCGCGTGATCGGCGCGTAACGCGTTTCGGTTTTCTTCGATGCGCCCGGCGTCAACACCTTCACCGCGATGGCTTCCAATGCTTTGCGTTGTTCCGGAGTGGCTTTCTCGTCGATGTAATTGTAAGAGAAGTTCCAGTTTCCGAACGATTCCATCATGGATTGGCCCTCAGGGCTCTGCCCCATGGCCGCGATGGCAAGTCCGTCGAGTTTCACTTTTCCGTAATTGCCTTTCTGAATGAAGAGCACCTGCCCGCCGCCGCAGGTCATCTTGGTCGGTTTGGAACCGAACCAACAAGGACACGCCGCGTCGCACGAACAGGCTTCTTCCAGTTGGCCCGTAATTTTCCACGGGGTTTGATCTTTAAGTTCATTTGTGGCTCGAAGGGGCGATCCGAGTAAGAGGCCTGCAACGAGCGCACACAGGAAGGAGGCTGCGGTTTTCATAGTGGCATTTTACGGCCACATGCATTCCGGACAAATCGATTTTGGCGTTGACCTGCCAGCCGTAGCCTGGCGGTTTCAGGCGGTCCGCCTTCGCAGAGGCTATGGCGCACGCTCCGGCCTTCGCTTTGCGCTGCGCTCCAAGCGAAGGCTGGAGCGGGTGACGAGGCTCGAACTCGCGACGTCCTCCTTGGCAAGGAGGTGCTCTACCACTGAGCTACACCCGCAATTCTGAGGGAAGCAATAATGTATAGCGAGCCGCGCAGCGCAACTCTTAATTACTCTGGTTGGCCCAAAAATCCTTAAAGATTTTTGAATCCAAATCGGACTCGGCTTTCATCTCAGTCTCAAAGGAACGATTATGAAAATACGATTACTATCTTGCATCGCGTCGTTTGTGCTGGCGATGGGCGCGACTGCCCAGACTCCCACTCCCGCATCTCCAACGGCAACGGTTTCGCCGGCTTCAACGACAATGGTATCGCCGACTCCAATGGTGACGGTCTCACCAGGGGCGACTCTTGCGCCCGCGGCCAGGACTTCCCCGGCGCGCGGTACGAACGACGATCTTCAGAACAGGATCGAAAAGAAGGTCCGAAGACACCTGAAGGTTTCGGCTGGTGACGATGGTTTCGGGCATAACTCAGACGTTCCCTGGATGGCAATCCCGATTGTGACGATCGTTTTCTTTACGATTTTCGGGACCCCGATTCTAATCGTCGCGGTGATCCTGTATTTCAGCTTCTCGAAAACACGGGCAGTGCATCGCACTGTCCGTTTAATGGTGGAGAAAGGGCAGCCAGTGCCCGAGGCCCTGCTGAATCCACCCCCTGCACAGCGGCAGCGCTCCGACATGCGTCGCGGTGTGGTCCTGGCGATGGTCGGCCTTGGTTTGATGCTTTTCTTTGCCGCCGTGAACGATTGGGAGGGCGGCGCGTGGAGCATCGGGCTTATTCCGTTCCTGATTGGCGCGGGTTATCTCCTGGTGTGGAAGCTGGAAGGAAAGAAGGACAATGTGCCGCCGTTACCGTAACCTGCGGCTGTGGAGCTGACCGATGGAGACCTCATCGCGCGAGTCCTTGTCGATGACGATCAGCACGCATTCGGCGAACTGGTCCGGCGGCATCAATCGAGTGTACGAGGTCTGCTGCGCCAACTCACCCGCACCGATGTCGCGCTGGCGGATGATCTGGCGCAGAACACTTTCTTGCGCGCGTACAAAAACATCCGCAGCTTCCGGGGTGAATCCCGTTTCTCGACCTGGCTTTATCGCATCGCTTACAATTGTTTTCGGGAAGACGCACGCCGACGCAAGGAACTTGTCGGAATCGATGAGGAACAACTTCAAGCTCAGCGGGATCCCCAGGTGGCCGATCCCGGTTTAAGACATGATCTTATGCATGCGCTGAGTTTGCTTCCCCTGAACGAGCGTTCGGCAGTTCTACTTTGCTGCCAAAATGGGCTTTCGCACGAGGAAGCTGCGCGGGTATTGGATATTCCCCTTGGCACGGTGAAGACAAACGTGTTAAGGGGGCGAGAGAAATTGAAACGCACGCTGGCAGCATGGGGGACCGAATTGATTAGAGTTGAAGCGATGAAGCGGATATGAACCAAGCGAACCAGGAAGATTGGCTGGATCGACAACTGCGCGAAGCGGCGCCGTACATCGACGACGAAGGATTTACTGCGCGTGTGTTGCAGCAACTGCCCGCTCCGCACCGGTCGCGCCGCTCGCTGCGGAGTGCAATTCTCCTAGGCGTCACCTTGCTTGCCAGTGTGCTGGCTTATCTGCTGTCGGACGGAGGACGTTTTCTGGTGGTCGCGGCGACGCGGCTGACGACGTTGCCAACATTGTGGCTTCTCGTTCTTGCGCTCAGCAGCGGAATCCTTGTGATGGCAGGTGGCGTTATTGCTGCCATCTCCAAGGCAAGGGAATTGCAATCTTAGATCGCAAAAAGTTCGCGCGCCTGGCGTACATCGCGTTCGATCTGTCGGGCAAGCGCGTCCAGTCTGTCGAACTTTCGTTCCGGCCTGAGATAACGAATAAAGCGGACTTCGATATCTTTGCCGTAAATGTCGCGATCGAAATCGAGTAAATGAACTTCAAGAATGCGCTCTGATTTGCCGCTGCTCACGGTTGGCCGGCAACCGAGATTCACCACGCCGGTGTATATTCGGCCATCGAGGGCCGCTTCGGCGACATAGACTCCGTTCGGCGGAAATTGCTCGCTGTGCGCGCTCAGGTTGGCGGTTGGGAACCCGATTTTCTTCCCGAGGTTGTCGCCGCGAACGACTGTTCCGAGAATCGTGTATTCACGGCCAAGCATCTCCGCAGCCTTCGCCAAATCGCCAGTCTCCACGGCCTGTCGAATTGCCGTGCTGCTCACGACTTTGCCGTTAACTTTCACAGGAGGAATTCCGATCACATCGAAGCCGAATTGAGTGCCAAGGTTTTTGAGAAGACTCAAATTGCCGCGCCGGCTTCTTCCGAACGACCATTCATGTCCGACGCAAATTTCGCGCAGAGGTCTTGAATGCGTTACGAGTTCCTTGACGAAATCTTCCGGCTCGGTGGCGGCAAATTGTTTGTCAAAGGTGATGATCAGAAGGTGGGCCACGCCGAGCTTGCGAATCAACGCGACTTTATGCTGCGTCGCGGTAAGCAGATGCGGCGCGTCTTGCGGCCGCAGCACTTTCATCGGATGCGGATCGAAGGTCACAACGACAGGGGTTCCATTTTGCGCCTGGGCGTGGCCTGCGGAAGTGGCAATAACCGCTTCATGGCCGCGATGGACGCCGTCGAAAACACCGATCGCGAGAAAGAGCGAGCCGGGCAAACGAGATAGCTCGGATATGGACCGCAGCGTTTTCACAAAAACAATGACGAATAACGAGTTGCCGATGACCAATGACGAATTACGAATGACGAAGGAAATTCGAATGACGAGGCCAGAATAATAGTACAAGCACTGCGTTTTCGTGTTTTGTGTTTCGTCATTTGTTTTTGCCGGTTCTCCAGACCTTTGAAAAGATCAGGTGCAATTCCCTGGCTTCCAATCCACAACTTTCGCGCTTCGGATTTTAGCCCCGGAACGGCGCGGACCGCCATCCGTAGAAAATGCTTCGTCTCGCATGCCTCTTTCTTGCACGTGCCAATGCACTTGAGAAATTCCTTCTTCCAGACCGAATCATCGGCCTCAACATAGTTTTCTCCAACGCTTGTTCCCGCGCCGACCAATTGACTGATGATCCGATCTGTCGTTGGTCCGCGCGGGATCGTGCTTCGTCATTTTTTCTACGCTCCCCGCATGCGCGAAACTTCTGGGAGCGTTAGCAGATGGCTGAGAACTTCTTCGCACGGCGCGCTCTTGATTTGATCAACACTGATCATCTGAGCGACTTCAAAACGGCCGGACTTTGTGCGCCGCAGCGATTTTAAGTGCGCGCCGCAACCGAGCTCTTCGCCGATGT
>QHOW01000305.1 GCA_003219435.1 Verrucomicrobiota bacterium
ACTCGCTCGCTGCCCGCACTCGCTCGCCGCTTCCCTCGCAGTTTTACCTTCTATGTCGCTCATCCCATCTAGCTCCATTGTGTTCATCCGCAGTAACCACGAGCCGTTTAACGGGTTGGCCCTTAATGAGTCCATCCACAATCTCCGGGACGTCCGCGACCGTGACGCGTCCGTAAAAAAAGTGATCGGGTTCGACTAAAACCGTCACGCCGGTCGCGCATTGATCGAGACAGCTCGACGTGCACACGCGCGCCTCTAGCTTTGCCAGTCCGCGCGCGGCAACCTCCCCTTTCAACGCTCTGTACACTTCTTCCGAGTCCTTGGCCGCACAGCATCCTTTCGGGTTCTCCTCGGCCCGACAGTTGATGCAGACAAAAAGATAGCGCTTCCGTTGCAGAGAAGTCAGAGTCGAATACGCCGAGGCGGAGGTCAAAGGCCAAAGATCAGCGGCCAGAGGCAACCCGCTCATTATGTCTTGACGGTTCGGCGGCTGGGCCGCACGCTTCCGGCATCGACATGCGCGTCGGAACGCGCTGACATCGTTGTAGCTCGCCCTGAAAGGGTTCTCGGTTCGGACGAGCTGCCAAATTCAACCTGAAAAATTATTATGAAATTATTCACGCCACTTCTGGTAATCACACTTCTCGGCTTAGCGACCGCGCCCTGCGCGCACGCTCAGGAAAACGCTGCTGACTCCAGCGCAGTCCAGGCCAAACTTAAGGGGATGGAAGACGCCTGGGTTAAGGCGCTGGTAAACAAGGATCAGACCGCTGTCGCAAATATGATAGCGGACGACTTTGCCGGATTTAATCCCGAAGGAAAGCATGCTACCAAGGCCCAGCTCCTCGATGAGATGAAGAACGACCCCAACACCTTGAGCTCGGCGACGAACGAGAACATGGATGTTCATGTCTACGGGCCGAACCTGGCCACCGTTACCGGCACCACGACGGAGAAGGGCAAGGACAAGGATGGTAAACAGTTTACCCGCAGCTACGCCTGGGTGGATACCTGGATGGAGCGCAATGGCAAATGGGAGTGCATCGCCGAAGGGGTCATGCAGTTGCCGAAAAAGAAGTAAAACAGGACCGTTTGCGCGTCACAGAGCGAAGTCCGCCTCGCCAAACGGCAGCCCATAACCCGGCGAGCTGTAAAAACAACGATCATGCCGAGGCCGAGGAGAATCGGAACCGGCGCCGGCTGAAGAGCGTCGACGGTCCTTCACTCTCGACATTGGCCGGCGGAAATTATCGCTACCGAAATCGTCGGTGACCTCCCTCGGCGCGCCGTAGCTTTATGCGAAGGAGGCAAGCCGCCCTCGCTCAGTTCGCCGAAATCGCTCATGATTTAAAAAGAGGCTGCAGCTAGAATCGCGATAGCTAAAGGACGAACGGAATGATCCGCTTCACGCGATGTTGATAAGCCGCATACTGATCGGGGAACTGCTTGAGCATGACCCTTTCTTCGTCGCTGAGTTTTATCCAGAAACTGATGAATACGAGCACCAGGCCGATAATTCCGCCCACGTGTCCCAGAACGATGGCGGTAGCCAGGAACATAGCAATCAATCCGGTATAGATTGGATGGCGCACAAGCCTATACGGCCCGCGCTCAATTAATTCGTGTTCTTCTTTCAACGTGACAGCACCACTCCAGTTGCGCCCGAGAGTAACGCGCGCCCAAATACAGAAGGCGAGGCCAGCGACGCATAAAGCTGCGCCGGCCCACGCCATGACTTCAATGTGCGGAAGGACGCGTGCACTGAGCGAATATGGCAAGCGATGGCCTCTGATGAGGAGGAAATACCCTGCGATTAAGAGAATTGAGTAACGCAGGCGCTGCGCTCGGCTTTCGCGATAAACGGAGCGCTTAGTCGATATCGCCGCCAGCAGCCAGACTGCCATAAAAATTATCCAGCAAGCCCGAATGGTGTTGATTGCTACGGAGTAGGCCGACATGAAATGACGGAAATGGAGAGAGTCCTAACTTGCCTGTCGAAAAAATCGGCGCAATAGAGGCGTCGATTTTGATGGTAT
>QHOW01000307.1 GCA_003219435.1 Verrucomicrobiota bacterium
GGCGCGGATCTGCTCAAGCCGCTTTTGCGCGTTATACGCTTCACGCTCGAGCACAACTAGCGAGCGCGTCAGCTTGTCGGTCATTTCTACCCGACCGCGCTCAAGTTCTTCCTGGCGTCGGCTGAGTTCTTCAAGCTCGCGCTTTTGTTTTTCTATTTGTTCCTGCTGGCGCTTGAGTTGGAGGAGTTGTTCCTGCGCCTTTTGCACTTGCGACTCCAGATGCTCCGGGGAGAGCGTGTCCTCCTCATTCAGCTCCAGCATCTGTTCAACTGGTCGAATTTTCTCTGCCATGACAAATCGTGACGCGTCCTTCAGGCTCGCTGTAGCGCCATATTAAATGGCTCACTTAAGAATTCCAGAGATTTCCAAAAGGAAAATTTTCATTCCGCATCGAATGTAGGGCGCGACCGCCGGGCGCGCCGGGGATTCGTGAGCGGACGGCCCGGCGCTCCGTCTCCGCCATTGCGCTGTTTTCTTTCATCGTCCCGGCATCATTTCCAGCAGTGCGCCTTTGAAATATTCCGATTCCGACAACGTGGGAAGGACCGGATGATCAGGCGCCTGCTCAAAGCGGCGCAGGCGACGGGCCGAACGCCTCGCGTCCACGAGCGCATCTGCGATCATCTGCGCGAACGCATTTTCGCTAACGTGGTGTGAACATGAAAAGGTCGCGAGCACGCCATCGCGCGACAGCAATTTGAAGGCGCGAACGTGAAGTTCGCGATAACCGCGCATCGCGTCTCGCAGTCCACTTTTCGTTTTTGTGAACGACGGTGGATCGAGAACAATCAAATCATATCGCGACTGAGCTTTCTCGGCCACGCGCAGAAATTGAAAAACATCCTGCTCTTTCCATTCCACCTCCAGATTATTTCGCGCGGCGTTTCTTTTCGCCGTGGCGATGTTCGCCGAATTTTCTTCCACCCCCGTCACCTCGACGGCTTCGGCCCGGGCACAAGCCAGTGCGAATGCTCCCTGGTTCGTGAAGCAGTCGAGCATGCGGCGCCCGCGGGCATATTGCGCGACTGTTTCATAGTTCTGCTTTTGATCGAGGTAAAAGCCAGTCTTTTGCCCATGCAAGAGATCGACCCCAAACTTTAAGCCACCGATTACAATTTCGACCGACGAAGGAGCATCTCCGCGTAAAACACCGCTGCGCAATTCGAGACCTTCCGCGCGGCGAACGGCCACGTCATTGCGCTCGATGATTGTCACGTCGCCAAAAAGATCGACGATTGCGTTCATTATCAGATCCTTTCGGCTATCCATCCCAAGCGTGAGCGTTTGCAGCACAAGATGATCGCCATAGCGATCGATGATCACGCCGGGAAGTCCATCGCTCTCGCTCCAGACGACGCGGCAAAGCTTCAGATTGACACCTCGGCGCGCCCGGTATTCGGCGGCTTGTGCGATACGGCGATTAAAGAAGTCCAGATCGAGACCCTGTTTTCGCCGCGAGAAACGTCGCGCCACAATTTGCGATTTCGAGTTGTAAATGGCGCTGCCGATCAAATGATCCCTGCCGTCTTTTAGTGAGATGACATCGCCGTCCGCCGGTTTCCCGAAAACCTTCAGCACTTCGCTCGAAAACACCCAGTCGTGGCCGTGTAGAATTCGCGCACGCGGTTTGACGACGATTCCAGGCATGCAGTAATCATGTCGCAATTATGGCAGCCTCTCCACAATCCTTTCTCGATCTTCCCGGAATCAAAAAACTGCGCAGCGGAAAAGTGCGCGAAGTTTTTGATCTCGGCGAAACACTTCTCTTCGTCGCCACCGATCGGCTTTCTGCTTTTGATGTGATTTTGCCGGATCCGATTCCGCACAAAGGCGCCGTCTTGAATCAGCTATCGGCGTTTTGGTTCAAACGCCTCGATAACTCCGAGATGCCTCGCGAGCAGAGGATCGATAGTCACTTCGTCACTGCGGATTTCGATGAATTTCCGCAAGAACTACACGCATTTCGCGATCAGCTGGCCGGTCGCTCGATGATTGTGCGCAAAACAAAGCCGCTCCCGGTGGAATGCGTTGTCCGCGGGTACCTGGCCGGCTCCGGTTGGAAGGAATATCAGGAATCGCAAAGCGTTTGTGGCCGGCGAAAAATTGCCGCCGGGATTGCAACTCGCCTCGCAATTGCCGGAGCCAATTTTTACTCCCGCGACAAAGAACGATGCCGGACACGACCTCAACATCGACATGAACGCGTTTCGCCAAATTTTGGGTAATGGAATGGCGGAACGTATGCGCGGCTTGAGTTTACAAATTTATGCTGCGGGACGCGATCATGCCGCGCAGCGCGGGATCATCGTCGC
>QHOW01000306.1 GCA_003219435.1 Verrucomicrobiota bacterium
TCGGGCGGTGGCATCTGCGGTCCCGATTCTCCACAGCCTTGCGATGACTACTTCCATGGCAGCCACACTACTGGCACTGCCATCGGCGACGACGGTGGCGCGAATCAGATTGGAATGGCGCACGGCGCAAAGTGGATTGCTTGTCGCAACATGGATGTGGGTGTCGGCACACCGGCCAGATACATCGAGTGCATGGAATTTTTCCTGGCGCCTTACCCGGTAGGCGGCGACCCGAGCCAAGGTGACCCGACCAAGGCGCCTGACATTACCATCAACTCTTGGGGTTGTCCGACGTCGGAAGGCTGTTCGGTTAACACATTGCAAGCTGCCGTTGAAGGTCAAGCCGCGGCTGGCATTATGATGGTAGTGGCAGCCGGTAACTACGGCTCGAGCTGTTCCACACTTCTCGATCCTCCGTCGTTTTATGAGGCATCTTACACGGTCGGGGCGCTGAACACCGGCACTGATACCATTGCTTTCTTTAGCAGCCGCGGTCCGGTTACTGTCGATGGAAGCGGCCGGTAATGCTTCCGATAATGCCTATACGTTTGCCGACGGCACCTCCATGGCAACTCCGCATATCGCAGGCGCGATGGCTTTGCTCTGGTCGGCCATTCCGAGCTTGCAGAACCAGATCGACCCAAGCCGGGCAGCGTTAAATAACGCGGCTGTTCATATCGCTACAAACCAGTGCAGCAGTTCGGGAACGCCAAACAACGTTTTTGGCTGGGGCCGGGTCGATATCTTGGCCGCTGTAACCAGCGCCACACCAACACCAACTCCGACGCCTACACCTCAACCGATCACGCTCAGTGCCTCGGGGCGTAAGGTGGGGGGAATAAATACGGTGCGTCTGACCTGGAGTGGGGCGACCTCGGCTAACATCGACGTCAACCGCGATGGAGTTGTGATCGCGACGGTAACGAACACGGGCACTTATACTGATTCCACCGGCGACACGGGCCGGGCCAGGTACACGTATAAGGTGTGCGCAGCCGGCACCTCGACCTGCTCCAACGAGGTGACAGTGAGGTTCCGACAATAGGGGAACAACCAGGCGGCTTCTATCAACGCGGCGTCCGGCGGCTGCCAGACGCCGCGTTTGCCTTTGGCACCACCCCGGAAAGCACGAAGTCCTGCGTCAAGGCATCGTGTAGGGTAACGCGCGCTTACAGCGTGCACTCCCCGCCGTACGCGGCCGAACGGCGGTCGACACGCTGCTAGCGAGTATGACCGCTAGCGCAAGGACCTAAAGGTCGTCGAAAAATCAATGAACACCCAATCCATAATCTTTCCTAAAGCTTTACGCGCTGCCATTCTGGCGCAACTCCAATCCATCAAATCGGAATTCTGGGATGCGGCCAATACAAGAATGCCCGACTTCCGCGATTTCCCCGGGCTACCGATCCGTACACGCATGATTCTTAGTAAGGAAATGCCGGCAGACAAGCCCGGCGCGAGCCCGTCCGGGAACGGTACGGAAATCACGAGCACGATTACTTCCGTGAGCCACGACCCGATTAACGACAGTGAGTTAACCGTCCCAGGCGATTTCAAACAGACGAAGCTGCCGGACGTTTTTAATAGATCGAATCCGGCTCCGTCCGTTTCACCGAACCCATAAAGAGAGTGGGGGGACGCCTCGCGAAAATTTTGGACAAAATTCTAGAAAAGTGTTCACACTTTTTCCTGCCCGCGGACTACAAAAGCGCGGGAAGCGAAAACTTCTTTAAAAAAATTTAAAAAAGATGCTTGACATGCCTTCGCGCTCCTCGCTAAAAAGGGCGTTCCTCTCTTAGAGCCAACCGAAAAGCCAGGGGAAATGGGAAACCAAAAAAAACTAAAACCGCCACCTCAACCTAAAATCCAACCATGAAAAAGAAATCCGCTTCACAATCCGCACCTGCCCGCCATAGCCTTGGCGAAGGCGGGTTCTTTAATCTGCGTGTCTTACTCGCCTTGTTTATAGTCCTGGCCGGCGTCTTTCTGGCGCTGGCGGGCTTTGGCGTGTTCCCCGCGCCGCCTGCAAGCATGGCACAAGCCCGGCCCACTCTCACCCGGTCCATCAATCCCCTCCTCATCCCTCCGGGATTTGACTGTGCCCAGATTCGGGCGCTGGGCATCGACAGGCAAGAAAACCTCCGGGCCGGAGCGATCATGATTTTCTGTGGTCAGGCGCAGGGAGGTTCAGCTTCGCCTGCCGCCGCGTTCTCCCAGTTTGCCCGAAGCCTGCTGCCAGCGCCCCTGGCATTTGGCGCTGCAGACGTGGACCTGGTCACTGGCACCGAGACCTCTCCCCACGTTACCCAGTCGGAGACATACAGTCTGGCTAACCCGAATAACCCTAACCAGATCGTCGTTACCTACAACGACTCACGCGGCGTCTTCGCCAGCCCCATTAACATCTCCGCCGCATCAGTTTCCACCGACGGCGGCACTACCTTCGTCCGTCTCACCGCCGCCAACGGTCAAAGCCCTTTCACCAATACCCTGGGCGACCCCGTTACTCTGTACAACAGTCCAACCGGCACTTGGTTCGCTACCTTTCTTGACATAGGCTGCGGCGGTCAGGGCATCGGCGGGTACAAGTCCACCCACTCCCTGGGGCCCGAATAGCTGGACCCATTTTTGCATTCACACGGGCTTCAGTGACGACCGCGGGTCTGGCTATTCCGGCAACAACTCAGGCTCTCCGCACTTTGGCAACATGTACGTTTCCTGGAACGATTTCGCTGTCGGGGGCGGCGCCCTTTTCGTCCGCGTCTCCACTGACAATGGTCTGACATGGACCCCGCACCAGCTGACCACCGGCACCCCCTTCATCCGCGATGTGCAGATCACGGGCGACCTGGTCACGGGCGACGTGTACGTCGCGGGCATGGACGAAGGGGGCGGGGGACTGGCCGGGCCGCGCTCCAACCTCATGTTCAGATCAACCGACGGCGGTAACACCTGGACCAACACCTATACCGGCCCCACCTTCTCGGGACCGGGCACGGGCCTTTGCGACAGTAACAGCTACTTCGCCACCATGTTCGGTACTTACTGGCGACACATGGGCTGGGGTGAGCCTGCCGCCTTCAACCACGTCGTTAGCTACGTCTATGCCCAGCACGGCGCGGGCGCCGATGCCGGCGACGTCTTTTACATTCGCTCGACCGACAGTGGGCAAACGTTCAGCGCGCCGCTCAAGTTGAACACCGACACAACTACCCGTCCCCAGTGGCAGCCTAACCTTTCGGTCAGCCCGG
>QHOW01000078.1 GCA_003219435.1 Verrucomicrobiota bacterium
GGCTCCCGCTGGTACGCCTTTCTCGACCAAAAAAGGGACTTGATCAACATCGGCACTACCCGCGTTGTGTTTGTAGTTGACCGAAGTGGACGCGTGAACAACCTCAAGGTCCTCGAAAACACGGCAAACGAAGCTTCCGCCAACGTCTGTATCCAATCGATTCAGGAAGCGCAATTGCCTCCGATACCGGATGATTTAGCCGCCACGCTTCCTGCCGAGGGTTTGGATATGGATATTCCATTCACGATCTTTCCGAACCGATGATCGCTGCCTGGATACTTGCCGAAACGTCAGGAACCGTGAATACGGTCATCGGGTTTTTCACGAGGGGCGGTCTTTTCATGTGGCCGCTGCTGGTCTGCTCGATTGTCTCCGTGACGACAATGATTTTGCGCGGCCTCGCCTTGAGGGAGAAAAACGTGATGCCATCACTAATTCAGGACGAAATTGAACTTTTGGTGCCGGGCGGAAGTACTGAGCGGCTCTCACGCATCGTGTATCATGATTCCTCATCGCTGGCGCGGATCACGCAGGTCGCCCTGCAATATTTGCGTGGGCCGCGTTCTGAAACCGTGGAAGTAGTTCAAACCCGTGCACGTCACGAGATGGTACGGCTTGAAAAGGGTCTCATCGTTTTGGAAGTCATCGTAGGCATTGCGCCGCTGCTCGGTTTGATCGGCGCGGTTTCGGGACTGGTGCATGTTTTTTCCCATCTCGGATTGAGCTCCGGCGCATCGGACACGCGCCAGATAGCACTCGGCATCTCGGAAGCGCTCAATGCCACCGTTTTCGGGCTTTCGATCGCTGTGCCGACACTGATCGGGTTCAGCTATTTTTCGAGAAAAGTAGAAGTGATGTCAGTAGAGATGGAAACGCTAGTCGTCGAGTTAATTAACAAATGCTATTACGGCCGTTCCTCGCGCGAGTTCGAGCCAGCAAAAGTACCGCCCGTCCCGTCGGTATCGATTCCGACGCCGGTCGCGTGAAACGCGCAGCGCACCTCACGCTATGAACTTCGCGGTGCGAAAACGGCGAGCGCCCCTTATTATCATCGTCTCGCTCGTCGATATTCTCATCATCCTGCTGATCTTTTTTGTCGTCTCCACCAGTTTTAAGAAGGATCAGCCGGAGGTTAAAATTAATCTGCCGGAATCGAAGACCGCGAAGAAGCTGCCGGCTGAACTCGAACACGTGATCGTAAGCATCGATCAAAATGACGAGATCAAACTGGACGGACGAGGGATGGGCGTGGACGAACTGGAGGGCGCGGTGCGCGACTTGCCCGAAGCCCGAAAATCCACGCTCGCACTGCAAGCGGACAAAAAAGCTTCCTTCGGCACGATCATCAAAGTGATGGACGCGTTAAAGCTGGCAGGCGTGAGAAATTTGCCGGCCTTCACGAGCGAAGGAAAATGATCTTGTCGATCTTGCAATACGGCGATCCGATTCTGCGGGAGAAGGGAAAACAGATCGTGAAGATCGACGATCACATTCGCGGGTTGGCCGCCAACATGATCGAGACGATGCATGCTGCCACCGGCATCGGCTTGGCCGCACAGCAGGTGGGTGAAGCTTTACAGCTCACTGTCCTCGACATTTCGCAAGTGGAAGATCGGCCGAGCACCCTGAAGTTGAATGGGAAAGACGTCGATCCAGAGACCGCGATGCCACTCGTATTGATCAATCCGGAGATCGAACTCGACGGCAAAACAGAAATCGGAACGGAAGGATGTTTGAGCTTTCCGGAAATTACCGGACAAATTGAGCGCGCGAAATTAACAACGGCCCGTGCGCAAACTTTGGAAGGCGACAAAATCGAAATCGAAGCAAGCGGCTTGCTGGCGCGCGCGATTCAGCACGAAGTCGATCACCTCAACGGAATTCTTTTTATCGATCGCATGAACTCAGCGGCAAAAGCCGCTTTGTCGAGCCGCTTAAAACGCTTGCAAAAGCAAACGAAACGGGGCAAGCGCATTCGCCCGCAGGACGAACAAGCGCTTGTCAGTGAGACAACACTGTAGGCGTCGACCTGCGTGTCGTGCCGTAGTCCGCGAGTGCGAGACGAAGCGAGTGGGCTAACTAACTAAATTGCTCTGGACAGCGGTGGATCGTTTGCTCCGTCGGGCGATGTTAAAAAAGTGCGGCTTCGCCGCCATTATTTAGCATCGAGCAAGGGACTGCTCGATCCACCTTCCGCAAAATCAAAGCGCTTTGTAATCAACGCTAATCGTGCGGTAAACAAGCGCGCCCTTCTGTGCCGAAAAATAAAACAGTTCCAGCATCGTCGCGCCGACCATCCATTGATAGCCGACCAGCGTCTGGATGACATCGGTATCGGTGTCGCGGGACCGCGAGACGAGTTTTCCCGTTCCGTACTTCTCGTCGAAGTATTTCCGAATTTCTCCCATCCGCTGGTTGTACCATTCGATCGTCCGGTCCGGATACTCATACTGCAGTTCCACTTCAATCAGCGAGCGCTCCTTAAAAGTAAAGAGGGTGCGCTTCAATCCGGGGTGAACGAGGCCTTCCACTATCCAAATCTCGCGGTTCTCCTTTTTTTCCCGCGATATGATTTTCGCCTTTGCTCCATGCAGCACCGTCTCCACGTGTGCCATGGAATCGTTCCAACGAAAGCCAAACGGGGGCAACAGCTCTTCGCCAGCCCCGAAAGCTTCCGGAGCACACGACATACAGAGATACAACCCGATCAAAGCGGCTGGAAGAATTTGCCGGATTGACCGGGTCCGATTCAGATTGACGCGGTTCATTTTCCAGTTCGATTGGGTTGTCTGGGTTTTAATTGCAGGACGTACACGTCCCATAGCCTCTGGAGTCGGCAAAATGCGCAGGCTCTTCAATTCGGTCAACTCGCGATTCATCTGCCAGGGCCGGGATCCAGATAACGGGCGAGGTCTCGGCGGCAACTGATCCGCAGCGAATGAGCCAAAATTCTTAGACTTCACTGCGCGCCATGAGCGTGTGCTTTTGTCGTTCTGGGTGACACGCGCGTTTCTCTTTTTCAGTCAAGAAATTTTTTCGTGTGACGAAAAATAAAGTTCAGTTTTTTTCTTGTCGATTTTGACGGCGGTTTCTAATCTCAAGCCCGTTGGGCAGGGCAGAAAGAAAGCACTTGTGAATAAGATGTGAACATTTCCTAAGAAACCTCCGGCAGCGAGAATGAACGGCACCGCACCTCCACAAAACAAACCAGCTCCTGCGCATCGCTCTGTCGCCGCCGCGTATTCGCAATTAAGCTGCACAAAGTTCAATTTTCCCTCGTATTTACGCATCCCGGGCGTTTTTTCCGAGCGTTTCCCTGGGAAACTGCGGCGAAAATCAGCCCGATGTCGCCACGGGCGCGCGGGGCAATTTCCCCTCGTATCAGCCTCTGTGGCGATTGTGTAACACTGTTAACAAGTTTGCTATGGACAAAAAATGTGCGCAGGTGTGGGAGCGATTATCCGCTGAACTCAAACCACAGATCAGCCCTGATAGTTTCAAGCGCTGGTTTTCTGCCGTCGAATTGGTCCAGGCCACCGATAAATCGCTCACGCTTCGGGTCCCAAATAACATCTATCAGTTTTGGATCGAGAGTAACTACATGACGGCATTGCAAACCGCGGTTGTTACCTCACTTGGCGCCCCGCGCGCGGTAAGATTTTCCTCGCCCTCTGGAACTGCGGGGCAAACGCCTTTGGAGGACGCCGTCACCTTAAAGGAGATCTTGCCAGAGGTAACGGGCGACACAAAAACAGGCGCGAGCGTGCTCGGGCTCAATCCGCGAAATACGTTCGAATCTTTTGTGGTCGGTCCGAACAACGAGATTGCCCATGCCGCCAGTCTCGCTGTCGCGCAGTCACCGGCGCGCACTTACAACCCGCTCTTTATTTACGGCGGTGTCGGCCTCGGCAAAACCCATCTGATGCAGGCGATTGGTCAGTATGTGTGGGCGAAGAAAAAAAACACCAAGGTGATGTATCTCTCCAGCGAGCTCTTCATCAACGAGTTCATCGATGCGATCCAGCACAGTAATCTGGTCAAGTTCCGAAAACGCTATCGCCAGGCCGATCTCCTTTTAATCGACGACATCCAGTTTCTTGGCGGCAAGGAGCGTTCGCAGGAAGAATTTTTTCACACGTTCAACACGCTCTTCGACGGGCACAAACAAATCGTGCTCTCCAGCGACCGGCCGGCTTCGGAAATCGCGAACCTGGAGCACCGCCTGGTTTCCCGCTTTGAATGGGGACTCACCGCCGAGCTTCAGCCGCCCGACATCGAGACCCGCCTGGCGATCTTGCGAAAAAAAGCGCGCACGATGCAGATCAAATTGCACGACGACATTTTCCAATTTCTCGCCAGTCGCATTCGCACGAACGTGCGTCGCCTGGAGGGTGCGCTCATGCGCGTGGCCTCTTTTGCCTCACTCAGCGGAAAGGAGCTTACGCAAGAAGTCGTCGAGCATTTGCTGAAAGATATTTTGCAGGAAGAAGGACGCCATTCCGTTACGATCGAGCAAATCCAGCGACGCGTAGCCGAACACTTTGATGTGCGCGTGGCGGATATGACGAGCAAACGCCGCCCGGCCAGCATTGCCTTTCCGCGGCAGGTGGCGATGTATCTCGCGCGGGAGCTTACCAAGGCGTCCCTTAATGAAATCGGGGATGCATTCGGCGGACGCGATCACGGCACTGTCCTGCATGCTTGTAAACTGGTAAAAAAGCGTATGGCCGAACAAGACAACCTTCGTCAGACAATTTCCTTTATCGATAGCTCGCTGCAGAGGTAGGGCGACTCACTTCGGTTGCCCTGGCGGTTCGGATTGTCGATTATGGCACGCATGACTTTACGGTTGCCGAATAAAATCGAAAGCCTTACATCTTAAGCGCTTCTATCCATCATGAAATTCAGTGTCACGAAAGAAAAACTGCTTGAGGGCTTGCAACAAGTCCAAAACGTGGTCAGCACACGCACGACTTTGCCTATCCTTTCCAATGTTCTCTTGCAGGCCGACGGCGACGAAATCCACCTGACCACAACCGATCTCGATGTCGGCGTGCGCGGCAGTTGCGAAGCACAAGTGGACAAGGCTGGCGCAACCACACTCCCGGCACGTCGTCTTTTCAACATCGTTCGTGAACTGCCCTCCAGCGAAATTCAATTCGATGTCGATGGAAAAAATGCGGCCTCGATCCGGAGCGGACAAAGCTTTTTCAAAATTCTCGGATTGCCAGAGGAAGAATTTCCGCCGCTGCCGAAATTTGAGGACGCGAAAGTCGTCACCATTCGACAAAAAGATTTGCGAGACAGTTTGCGCAAAACTTCCTATGCCATATCGACGGACGAGACCCGTTACGTGCTGAACGGAGTCCTTTTCAGTTTCAAAGACAACAAGCTCACACTGGTGGCAACCGACGGCCGGCGGCTTGCCATGGCCGAAATCGAACTGGAATTCCCGCGCAGCCACGAAATGGACATTATTGTTCCCACAAAAGCGGTCACCGAATTGCAGCGCCTGCTTGGCGATGACGGGGACGTGAAAGTGAGCATGGGCAGCGGCCAGATCGCGTTCGATCTAAACAAGACGCTGCTGGTTTCGAAATTGATCGAAGGCAATTATCCGAATTACCGCCAGGTAATTCCGGCCGAAACAAAAGAGCGGGTGAAACTGGAGCGCGAGACGTTTCTAAATTCACTGCGCCGCGTTTCGCTGCTGGCGAGCGACAAATCGAATTCGATCAAGCTGAATTTCAGCAAGAACAACATCGACATCACAGCCAATACGCCGGAAGTGGGCGAAGCGAAGGAATCCGTCGCGGTGCAGTACAAAGGGCGCGAGTTTTCCATTGCTTTTAATCCAGAATTCCTCATGGCGCCGCTGCGCAATCTTAGCGAAGACGAAGTCTTTCTCGACTTGATCGACGAGATGAGCCCCGGCATCCTGAAAATTCAGACGCCGTTCCTTTACGTGCTGATGCCGATGCGCATCAGCTCGTAGTGGTAGGGATCCCGCAGCTGCGGGAGGCCGTCCGTCTTGACAATTCCGAAAATTTCGGCGCGCCCAGCGGTCGCGCCCTACCAAAGCGAAATCGCTTCTATTACGTCATCGCATCCAATCTCACGCATATCGCCATTTAGCCCACGTATGACCTCCACATTCTCATTCATCGGCGCCCAGACCTCCGGATTCGTCGGACCAAATAACAAAATGCATTTTGCGCCCACGGCCGCGGCCAGGTGCGAGATTCCACTGTCATGTCCAACAAAGATCGCGTGTCCCAACAGAGCGGCGAGGACCGGTAACGGCAGATTTCTTGCAAATTGGACACGATCGTTTCTCCAAATCGTTTCCAATTCGTTCGATCGTCCTTGATCTGCCTCACCAGACACAATGATCAACGATCCGCGAAACTTATCCGAATCAAGTACGACATTTCCGAACTCGATCCAGTTCTCAATCGGCCAGTTCTTCATTTCACTGCCGCTGCCGGCATGAATAGCGAGAATCGGCCGCGGCATGCCGCGTAGAAAATCTTCGGCAAATTTTCGGTCTTCCGTCGAGGGATAAATCCTCGGTGCAAAATCGCTGGCTCGCAGTCCGAGCTCTTCGAGCGGTCGGGCGAGCTGACGCGCGGCATGGCCACGATCATCGACTTTTGCAGGGCCGTGGATCAGATTCTCGACGCCGCATCGCCGCAGATTATTCTCAAAGATTCCATCTGGATCGTAGAGATAGCTGATGACCAAATCGAAACTTGCGAAATGATTTGCGAGGTCTGTGGGCAGTTCCGAGTTTTTCGCGAAGAAGCTCGAGAGCGGTCCGTATTCGATGGAGCGAACGGCTTGAGCGTAGAAGCGGTTCTCCGCCAGCACAGCAATATGCTTGTATCCGAGGATCTCCAGGTGCGCTTGGGGATAGGCCTCACGCAACGCCTTTAGCGTTGGCAAAGTGAGAATAAAATCGCCAATTGCGCCGCCGCGGATCACTAGGATCCGGTTCATACGCGCTACTGTAGCGGCGCTCTATAAGCGTCGCACTTATTCGACCGGCGGGCACAGACCACAGCTACAGGTCCCGTCCCTCAGTATCGCGTAAACGTAAATGTGAGAATCACGCAGCCATAGATGAACGCAAGAGCGTGCAGGAAGCGCCAGCGGAA
>QHOW01000079.1 GCA_003219435.1 Verrucomicrobiota bacterium
GCTTCGGCATTCACTTTTGTTTCCGGGTTGCTGGTGATCGCGCCGCTGGTTTTGGTCTTTTTTCATCTTCTCGTCAACGGTGCGAGCTCAGTAAACTGGGATTTTTTCACGCATCTGCCGAAACCTGTTGGTGAGGCTGGAGGCGGAATGGTGAACGCAATTGCCGGGTCGCTCGAACTGCTCGCACTCGCGTCGATCATTGGAATTCCTATTGGCGTGCTGGGCGGCGTTTATCTGGCGGAATACGGAACAGCCCGCGTGAATTGGATGCTGCGTTTCGTCGCCGACGTGCTTAACGGCGTGCCGTCGATTACTTGGGGCGTTGTCGTTTACGGGCTCGTCGTGTTGCGTTTCAAGGGCTTCTCCGCTTACGCCGGCGGCCTCGCACTTGGCTTGATCATGATTCCACTCATTCTGCGCACGACCGCGCTCGGTGTCGCTCGCTGGAAAACGATCGTGCACATCGTAATGAAGACAGCGTCCAAGGGGATCATCACCGGCGTTCTGCTGGCCTTGGCACGGATCAGCGGCGAGACCGCGCCGCTGCTTTTCACTGCCTTCGGCAACCGGTTTTGGAATCATAACCTGGGTGAACCGATTGCCGCGCTCCCCCTCCAGATTTTTACTTACGCCATCTCGCCCTACGACGATTGGCATCGGCAGGCTTGGGCTGGCGCCCTGGTGCTGGTCACCGGAATTTTTTGCGTTAATGTGATAGTGAGAATCCTGACCCGAGGGCGAACGGCATCGGTGGTCTAGTTTTTTTGGCGAATGGTTAATTTACTTATGGCAGATTCGGATCCAACCGTTGTCGAACGCGCCGGTCGACCAGCCGAGCCTCCCCCAACCGCCGAGCCTGGGCCACCGTTAACTTTCGAGGTGAAGAATCTGTCGATCTGGTACGGCGAGAAGCGCGCCATTAGTGACGTGACGCTTAACATCGCGTCCAACGCTGTCACTGCGATCATTGGGCCGAGCGGTTGTGGAAAATCAACCTTTATTCGCTGTCTCAACCGAATGCATGAGTTGGTGCCGAAGACACGTATCGAGGGAAACGTGCTCCTTCGTGGCGAGGATCTCTATTCGGCCGCCGTCGATCCGGCGATCGTTCGCCGCCGGGTCGGCATGGTCTTCCAAAAATCGAATCCGTTTCCGACGATGTCGATTGGCGAGAATGTCGTTATTGGCTTGCGATTAAACGGAGTGCGCAACCAAAAATTCCTTAATGAACATCTGGAAAAATCGCTTCGGATGGCCGCGCTTTGGGATGAGGTAAAAGACGATTTACACAAGCCGGGGACAAGCCTTTCCGGCGGCCAGCAGCAGAGGCTTTGCATAGCGCGCGCTCTCGCGGTGCAACCAGAAGTGCTTTTAATGGATGAGCCCTGTTCGGCGCTTGATCCGATCGCTACGGCCAAGATCGAGGAATTGATCCATGAGCTCAAAAGCCAATACACCATCGTAACGGTAACGCACAATATGCAACAGGCTGGACGCATCTCCGATTACACCGCTTTCCTTTATCTTGGAAAGCTGATCGAGTTTGGGCCGACCACGAAAATTTTCACAAATCCAAGCGAGCGACAGACGGAAGATTATATCACTGGCCGATTTGGTTAATGAGCATTTTGGTAGGGCGCGACCGCCGGGCGCGCCGAAAGCAAAAGCACGAGTAAGACGAAGAGGAAGAGTAGGAGTAGGAGTAAGCGCAAGATTAAATTCGCAAGCGATGATCGCCCCAAGACATATTCTCGGCACATTTGATGAGGCGCTGGCGTCGCTGCGCAACAACGTCCTGATGATGTCCAGCCTGACCGAGCGCAGTCTGGACCGGGCAATGAAGGGCCTGTTCGATCGCAATGACGATCTTTGCGCAAACGCCATCGCCGACGATGAAGAGATTGATCAACTGGAGATACAGATCGATAGGGATGGCGTGGCAATTTTGTTGCGATTTCAGCCGGTAGCCTCTGATTTGCGCCGTGTAGTTTCGGCAATGAAACTTTCATCCAATCTGGAGCGCATGGCCGATCAGGCGACGACAATTGCGCGCCGCGCGCGGAAGTTAAATCAGCATCCACCGTTAGCCGAAGTCGAACTGATAAGACCGATGTACGACCACGGGATGTCGATGTTTAAGGACAGCGTGGATGCCTTTGTGCGCGAGGATGTCGATTTGGGGCGAGCGGTCGTTCCACGCGATGAAAAGCTCGACGAGTTGAACCGCACAGCCAGCCGCAAATTAATCGAGCGCATGGCGCAGGATCCGGAGCAGCTGCGGGGCTACTTGAACCTGATTTTCATTGGCCGCTCCCTGGAGCGGGTGGGCGATCACGCTACCAACATTGCCGAGGACGCCGTTTACGCCGCCGCAGCAGAGGACATCAGGCATCAGTCCTTTGTGGAAGCAAGCTGATCCACTCTGCAATCGGGGGCGTTTTCTGCGAAAACGCTGAGCCTTACTACGGTTTCGCGGAAGCCGCTGGCGAAGCGGCTGGGGGCGTCGTGCCGGCGGGCAAAACGCCTGCACCAGAGTCAGGCGCTGGCGAGGCGCCTGGCGAGGTTTGGGGAACAGTTGTGGGAGCAGGCGAAGCGTGCGGCGCGCGTTGGGTCTTCATCAGCTCGCGCCGGAAGGCGCTGTCGGCCGTGCTCCTATGGGCATAGAGGATCGACAAAGCAAAGGTCAGCGCGAAAAAAATGCCGGCCAGCCACGAGGTAAACTTCACCAGCACGTTAGTGGTTTGCGCGCCGAAAATGTTTTCCGTGACCGCTCCGCCAAAGGCGGCGCCCAGACCTTCGCTCTTTGGTCGTTGCATCAGGATAACAAGCACCATCAGCAATGACACCAGCACGAAGAGCCCCAGAAGCAAATTGATGAGAAGGTTCATCGGGACGGAAAATATGAATGCTAAATAACGAATGTCGAATGACGAATGACGAAGGGCGTGAGTGAAATGGCCGTCATTCGGATCTCGTCATTTCCTTAACCCGGTTCCAAATCTCATCCAGTTGAGCAAGATCCACATCCCCAAGTCGCTTGCCTTGCGCTTGCAACTTGTCCTCGAGTCGATTGAATCGCGCGACAAACTTGTCGGTGGCGGCGTGCAGCGTGGTTTCGGCATCGAGCTTGCATTTGCGCGCGAGATTGACCACTGAGAACAACAAATCTCCGATCTCGTCCTCGATCGCCCGCTGATCTTGTCCGCCACGAGACGGACTCGCGGTGGCGACCGACGCGATCGCCTGTTTTAGCTCGCCAAGTTCTTCTTCAACCTTCGCGATCACGTCACTCACTTCCGCCCAATCAAAATTCACCCGCGCCACTTTGGATTGCACTTTTTGCGCGCACATCAGCGCGGGCAACGCGGCAGGCAGGCCATCGAGATAATGCCCACCTGCATCGCCATGCGAAACATTGCGGGCGGGTTTGCCTGTTTTTTCCGTGCGCTTGATCGATTCCCATTGTTTCAGCACCGCGTCGCTATCGCGCGCATCGCTTTGGCCGAACACATGCGGGTGGCGCCGGATCAGTTTCTCCGTCACGTCAGCCAGCACATTGTCGATATTGAACCGGCCTCCTTCCCGCGCGATTTCGGCGTGCATCACGATGAGCAGAAGAAGATCGCCCAGTTCCTCGCGAAAATTTGCATCGTCCCTGGCACGCAGCGCCCCGGCTATTTCGTAAGCCTCTTCGATCAACGCCGGAAGCAACGATTCGTGGGTCTGCTCGCGGTCCCACGGGCAACCGCCCGGCGCGCGCAACTCTGCGACAATCTCGCAAAGCTTCCCAAAGTGATCAGCTCCTGATTGATCCATTCAGAACCAATCAAACATCAAACATCGAACATCAAACATCCATTAAATCCGCCAGAGAGAGCGATGCGTGCCGAACTCTGAAATTTCGCCGGAGGACTTCCTGCTGACATAAATCGTGATTGCCGTCACGCAGACGAGAGTGCCAGCAAAAACGAAGGCAACCAGCCAGGAAGGAATGTGTCCGATGCGCAGGGCGTGGTAAAATGAGCGTGGCCCCTCGATCGGCGCGCTCGCGTGCAGGAATATTTTCGTCACCCACGCGATCATGATGAGAATGAAAATGAAAACGTAATTGCGTTTCAATCGCCGCCCGACTGCTTCCAGCTTGCTGATTTTGAAACAGGGCAAAATCAAATCTTCGCAGACCAGCTTTTTCCATTCGCCCTGGAGCAGTTCGCGGTTTTCCATTACCATCGGGACCAGAAAATGGGCTTCCAGCATCCGGACACGCGCGCGAAAGGCGTCGTAGAAACGGTAACGGCGCGCCTCGATCCAAAGCATCGTCCAGACAATGGCGAGATTAAAAAAGAAAATGATATGCGGCACTTCGCGCGTGGTAAAGGCGATGGTGATGATGGCAGTGCTGGAGGTAATCGCCCAATTGGTGGTAATGTCGAGCCGCTGCCGCCAGACCATGATCCGTCCCATCTCACCGCGATAAAAATGCGACATCGCATTGACGTATCCCGGATCGTAAAGGCTCCGTTGAAAGGAGACTGTTCTCTCCTCGTTTTCAGCTAGCGATGTGTTTTCAGTTGCCACGGCTCGTTATTTAACTGGATAACTGGCTTTGCCGGATAATCCAATAAATCTCTCCGCTTCCAATGGCCATCGCCCTCTCTGATCTTCTCGATGAAAGACAGGTGATCTTGCGCCTGCGCTCCCGGAAGGTGCCCAACGCGCTGCGCGAGATCGTCCAGTTGCTCGCGCAAAATAGAAAGATCGACAATCCGGAAGCTTTTCTCGAACAAGTGCTTGCCCGCGAGCAAGTGCACTCCAGTGCGGTGGAGCATGGCGTGGCGTTCCCGCATGCGCGCACCGATTTGGTGACTGAAATCATTCTTGGCATCGGGCGCAGCCGGGCCGGCATCCCCTTTGGGGAAAACGAGGTGCGCGCCCACCTGATTTTTCTGATCGGCGTGCCGCAGCAACTGGTTAACGATTATCTGATCTGTGTCGGCACACTGGCACGGCTCGTGAAAGATGATGCGATACGATCGACACTGCTTCGCGCCGAGAATGTGCACGAATTTCTGGATGCGCTCACGCTAGAAACGCCGTAGCCGCGAAAGCTTTCGGGGCTATAGCTCAGCGCACGCCAGCCGAGCGGCGCTTTGCGCGAGTGCGCTCAGACTTTTGCGCGCCACTCTTCACTCCGATTTTTACGCCGCCCGTCTCAATATTTTCGCCGGGGCGCGCTGGAGGGGCCTGCGGTCCAAGCGGCCGCCGCCGGTATTTGGTTCTGCGTCCTGCCATACTTTAAATTCGAAGCTGCATGCCGAAAAGCGCGGGCTTTTTGCGCTCGCCCGCAATTTCGCCGGTGGAACGAATCGAGTTTTGCTCGTTCGATACCGGCCGATCGCGAGCGCGACGAACACAAAAAACGAGAACGACAAAAATTGGCGGGCTGATCCGCTCGTTTCCGTTTGCGCAAGATCAAGCGATGCGGCTAACTTAGGACCCGTGTTCAGCTTGACCATGCTCGGCAGCGGCAGCGCGGGAAACAGCGCCCTGGTCGCAAGCGGTCATTGCAAGATGCTTGTCGATGGCGGACTGAGCGCGCGGCAATTGGTATTGCGTCTGGCGCAGTGCGGCGTCACGCCCAAGCAGCTTGATGGCGTGCTTCTCACTCACGAACACGGCGATCACGTTTGCGGACTCGAAGTTCTCTGCCGCAAATTTGATCTGCCGATTTATTGCAATGCGCTCACGGCAGAGGCAATTCGGTGCGACGGATTGTTCGAGCGAGTCCCGAAAGCTTTCGGGACCAACTGGCGAATTTTTCGGACTGGCTCGGAGTTTTCTATTTGCGATGTCACGGTGCAGACGTTCCCTGTGCCGCATGACGCCGTCGATCCCCTGGGATTTGCCTTTCACGCAGGATCAAGCGGTCTCGGCTTCATCACCGATCTGGGATATGCGACTAAAATGATCGTCGAGCGATTGCGTGAAGTGCAGACGCTCGTGATCGAAACCAATCATGACGAAAAACTTTTGCAGAACGATCCGCATCGGCCGT
The DNA here is from genome assembly GCA_003219435.1 of Verrucomicrobiota bacterium. Lineage (GTDB taxonomy): Bacteria > Verrucomicrobiota > Verrucomicrobiia > Chthoniobacterales > UBA10450 > Udaeobacter. The sequence continues at coordinate 6,056 of QHOW01000079.1, forward strand.
GGCCGGTGAAACAGCGAATCCAATCGCGGCACGGGCACCTGTCGAACACGGCAGCGGTTAGTGTGATCGAGGAGTTACTGCCGGGAAAAATCGAGCGGATCGTGCTCGGTCATCTTAGCCGCGATTGCAACAGGGCCGAGCTTGCCTTGGGCGCCGCGCACGCGTCGCTCGCGAAATGCGGCAGAATCGACGTGGAAGTTTATTGCGCCACCCAATCGGAAATCAGTCCGCGATTCCGAATCGGCGAAACGAACTCCGACCCGTTTCAATCGACGTTCGAAAATGCATTTTTCCAAATTGCGTGAATCGGATCGCATTTGAGGAGCCGCGGTCGGCGCCCGCGGCTACAACTAACATCATCATTCGCGACGCGCTCGAATCCGACCTTCCCGTCATTGTCGACATTTACAACGCCACTGTGCCGACGCGCATGGTGACCGCCGAGCTTGAACCGACCACGGTCGAAGCGCGTTTGCCGTGGTTCCGCGAACATTCGCTGGATCAACATCCATTCTGGGTAGCGGAGAACGACTTTTGCGTGATCGGTTGGCTGGATTTCAAAAAGTTCCTGCCGCGTTGCGCATATCGCGGCACGGCCGAGATCAGTGTTTACGTCGATGAAAAATTCCGGCGTCAGGGCGTTGGGCGGCGGTTGTTGGAAAAAGCGATTGTACGCGCGCCTTCGCTGGGGATCACCGCCATTGTGGGTCTGATCTTTGCGCATAACGAGCCGAGCCTGAAATTATTTGGCCGGCTCGGCTTCCATCGTTGGGGATTCCTGCCGCGAATCGCGCAGCTTGATGGAAATAAGTGCGATCTCGTCATAATGGGACGGCATCTTCCGGCTCGCTGAACAGTTCCGATCGCTCTGCTAATGGAAGTTGTTGTAGCCGCCTCGCTCTGTCGAGGCGTTCACGGCCTGATCGCATCTGCACGGCGACACAGCGCCGTATCTACAATGAACGCTTTTTAACCTCTCGCATTCGCCTACGCTTCTTCGGGACCAATGACGAGATGGATTACGCCGTTCGGCGCGGCAATGAAGAAGCCGTTAAAATCCTCGCGTAACTGTTCGATTTCGTCGCGCCGCGCGACGCCGTCCACTTTCAAAAATGACGCGGCTGCTTCGGTATCGTTCGTTTCCAGCTCCAGCCAGATGTCCGGATGACTCAGGTTCGGCACGTTGTCGATCCAGAGCCGGTTCGGACCGAATTGAAAAATGCAGCCCTCCTTTTCTTCCTCGATCAAAGGCAGCCCGAGCGTGTCCCGATAAAAGGCGACAGTCTGCTCATAGGTATGGCTTGGACATTTGATTGCAATGTTCGCTCCACCGGAAAATTGCGGTCCTTCGAGTTTCGCAACCATGCGTCACTTCATCGCTGCTTATTGCCGACACCTGATTGCCGATAGCGACAATGCACAACCTCGCCCTTTCACCGTTTCGCCGTTTCTCATTATCCGCCCGTTCCGCCCGGCTCGGTCATTTTGACCGGATCGAGCGCGCGCTCGAGTTCTTTTTCCGGCAACACTTTTCTTTCCCGGGCAATCTCGCGAACGGTGCGTCCCGTTTTCGCGCTCTCTTTCGCAATCTCCGCGGCGCGATCGTAACCGATCTTCGGCGCGAGACTGGTCACCATCGCCATGGATAGCTCGATCAACTCGCGGCAGCGCTCTTCATTCGCCACAATGCCGCGGACGCATTTTTCGCAGAAAACATCGACCACGTTCGCCAGCAGCCGGATTGACTCGAGGAGGTTATGCGCCATCACTGGCATCATCACATTGAGCTCGAAATTTCCGTTCGCCCCGGCCCAGGTAATGGTCGTGTCGTTGCCGATCACCTCCGCGCACACCATCATGACGGATTCGCACATTACCGGATTTACTTTCCCCGGCATGATGGAGCTACCTGGTTGCGTGGCCGGCAGTTGAATCTCGCCGATGCCGCAACGCGGCCCGCTCCCAAGCCAGCGGATGTCGTTCGCGATCTTGAATAGACTGACCGCGATGGTCTTTAGGTGGCCGCTTGCTTCGACAACCGCATCCTTGCCCCCTTGCGCTTCGAAATGATTCTTCGCCTCGCAAAACGCGATGCCGGTCCGCATTTCCAAATGTCGCAGCACTTTCCCCGGAAGATCGACATGCCGATTCAGACCAGTGCCGACCGCTGTTCCGCCGAGCGCCAGCTCGCGTAAAGCTTCGATCGATTTTTGAGCGCGTTCTTTGGCATAAGCAACCTGCTGCGCGTAACCGGAAAATTCCTGTCCCAGCCGGATCGGTGTCGCATCCATCAAATGGGTCCGGCCGATCTTGATGATGTCCCAGAATTCTTTCGCCTTCGACTCGAGCGCGCCGTGTAACTTCTCCAACGCCGGGATCAGACAGTTCTTTAGCTGTCATGTTGACGTGATCGTTCGGGTGAACCGGTTCACGTGACCCGATCGGTTTGCCTGCGAGCTGCGCGCAACGATTGGCGATTACTTCGTTCGCGTTCGTGTTGGTGCTCGTGCCGGAGCCGGTCTGAAAAATGTCCAGTAGAAAATGGTCGTCCAGCTTGCCATCGGCAACTTCTTCAGCTGCCTGAACAATCAGCGCCGCTCGCTCGGCATCGAGCAAACCCAGATCGTGATTCGCCTGCCCGGCTGCCCATTTGATCAAGCCCAAGGCGCGAATAAATGGCCGCGAAAATCGATAGCCGCTCACTGGAAAATTTAGGACCGCCCGATGGGTGGAGGCGCCATGGAGCGCGGACGCCGGCAGCGACATCTCGCCCATTGAATCCTTTTCTACCCGGGTGGGCCTATCCATCATGCCGAACGATCCTCGCAAACGGCTACCGACCGCCGCCGTTTGGTTCGATACTCGCGATCATTTAACGGTGCTTTGTGAAAAACGATAATGAACATCGGCGGTATGTTTTGCAGGAAATATTCCGATTCGCCGTGCTCGAACAGGGTGGCGTGCTGCTTCAGTTCATTGGTCACCTGATAAATGACGAAACTGCCGCCCGGCGCGAGCGCGTCATGTGTTTTACGCAGGAGCGCACGTTTCTTGTCGACCTTAAGGATGCTGAATGGAATGCCGGAAAGGATGTAATCGCAGCAAGCAATCCCGCGGCGTTTCAACTCGTATGGCAAAGAAGCTGCATCCCCGTGAATCACATGCACACGCCGATCCCCGGCAAATTGGCGCTCCAGGTCGCGCGCGAACGCCCGGTCGAGCTCGAACAGGAGTAACTGCGAATCCGGGCTCATCCGGCGGGCGATCTCTCGGGAATGCACACCTTCCCCCGGGCCGTACTCAGCGATCACGCGCGGCTGACTGAAATCCATCTTGCTGGCGACCCGTTCCACGAGTGCTTTTGAGCTCGGGATGATCGACGCGACTTGAAACGGTCGCTGCAGGAAACGCTTGAAAAACAGGACACTCACAGGAATCGAATAGTCGCCTCGGGCCTCGGTGTTGTCCAGTCGCGAAGATGCGAATCTACCTGATCTGTGATCTGTGAACCGTGATCGGTTTGATACTCGTTAATATCTACCCCAATCAACTTCCTCGGTCTTGCCTGATCACTTATCCCCCATCCGACGCCGCGGCAGATCGCGAGGATAACCGCCATCTGAAGAAAAACGCAACTGAGAGCTGCGCCGCAGTCATACAGCGAGCCTATCAACGAGACGCAAGCGTTTTCGACTGCAATTGGGAATTCGCGGCTTCGCTAGGAGAGGCTGAGAGCGGCAGGATTCAGAAGCAACTGAAATCTTCGATTTGGGCTCGCGTCCAAAACCTATGGAAACAAATTCTGCTAACAAAATTGTGTAGTTGCGTCTGCCAATTGAGATCGCGAGATCCGCCACTTGCGCTACTTCCTTGCCGTCGCCGAAGCTGGTAGCTTTAGCCGCGCTGCGGACCGACTCGGAATTTCCCAGCCCGGCATCTCCCAACAAATGCGCGATCTGGAAGCGGGCCTTCGGGTCTCCCTTTTTCAGCGCCGGGGAAAACGCATTCTGCTTACCTCAACGGGCATGATCTTTCAGGAGCACGCCCGCGCGATTCTTCGTCAGGTCGAGAATTTCCTTCAGGAACTCAGCAGCGAACCGGGACAGTTGCGCGGCGCCCTGCATCTGGGGGTCGTCCCCATCCTCAACGTGGCGCTGGTGCCGCATCTGCTGGGCCTGTTCGCCGCCGCCTATTCGGGCATCAGCCTCACGGTCGAGGAAATTTCATCCACTGAGATAGAAACGGCGCTGGAAGAAGGACGAATGGATGTTGGCCTCGGCTTCCTCACGCGGCACTCGCCTAATTTGCGCTACGAACGCCTCTGCACCGACCAATTTGCCTTGATTGTTTCCGAGGCGCACCCGTGGTGGAACCGACGCGTAATTCATTTTTCCGAATTGCACCAGCAACGGCTGCTGCAATTGCCGGACACGTTCGTCATGCGCCGAATGACCGATGAAATTAGCCGAAACCATCAGGTCCGTCCGCGAACCGTTGCGGAAATCAACTCGATCGGGACACTTCTTCGCTCGCTGGGGCCGTTGGAGGCGGCTGCCTTGATGCCGAAGATTGCGCTGCGAGGGAAGGAAAGTTTGAAGTTGAAGGCAATCCGTCTTCAAGGCAAAAACCTTGCGCTGGAGATTGGGCTGCTGCGTCTCATTGATTCAGGGGCTAACAGGGTAGTCGGCGCGTTCACCGAGCTGGCCAAGGCCGCCGTTCCGAAGATGATAAAAAAATAACGACTGTCAGGTTCGGACTATCGGTCCGGCGCTTTCACCTTCACGGCGGCGTGAAGGAACGATCAAATGATCCAGCCATGGCGAACCCGAGGATTCTTTGGGGGCGTGCCGGCGGACGGTAGGAAGTTCTCGAGGATCGAGCGTCATTCGTATCGGGCGTCATTTCGAACAGAGACATCTTCTCAATTGCCAAATTCAATCGTGTAAAATTTCTGAAAAATTCACTTCCATAGGTATTGATTATTGCTGTATTATCTTTGCTTTCGTTCAAATGAAGTCATTTACAAAACTGATCAGCGCTGTGGTCCTGTGCGGCATGCTTCTGGGTGGCTGCAACAAGAAATCCACCGCCACCATCGTCAACTCTAAGCACGTTCGCATCGGCTACATCGGCCTGACCTGCGAAGCTCCGATCTACACCGCATACGAGAAGGGTTTCTTCAAGGAGGAGGGACTCGAGCCGGA
>QHOW01000032.1 GCA_003219435.1 Verrucomicrobiota bacterium
CAATTATCCCGTAGCGCCGCGCACCGCCCGAGCCCAGCATGTCGACGTCGCGGAACGTGCCTTGGAAGACCTGTTGAGGTTCAAGCCCGATCTTTTGCTGGTCTCGGCAGGCTTCGACGCTTACTCCGGCGATCCTCTTGTCCAAATGACGCTGGAACTGGAAGATTTTGCGAAATTTGGCGAATGGCTGCGCCCTATTGGAATTTCCACAGGGGCAATTTTGGAAGGCGGCTACAGCAGCGAGCTGCCTGAGTTGATCGACGCGTTTTTGACGAGCTGGTCGAGCGATTAGATAATGAAACTCCGCAGAGCGGGCCGTAGCACAGCTTGGTAGTGCGGTCGCCGCGGCGACAGGTCGCAACGACCCGCGACATGCCTTGGCCTGTTTCTCGCAATCAGCGTCTCCCCACAACATGAGATCGTTACGATGTTTGTCGTCTGGCGATTTCGCTGCAGTTGGTGAATAGTTCGCGACAAACGGGCCGTAGCACAGCTTGGTAGTGCGCTTGAATGGGGTTCAAGAGGTCGCGGGTTCAAATCCCGCCGGCCCGATTTCGAAGAACGGGCGACTAGAACGCTATCTTTATGTTCTACGTCTACGTTCTTCGGAGCAATAAGACAGGCCGCCCCTACGTTGGATCATGCGAGAATCTCGGTGACCGTCTTCGGCGGCATAATGCCGGCCACTCCAAAGCGACACGCCATGGTATTCCATGGATTTTGCGGCACAGTGAGAGCTTTCCGAACCGTGCCGAAGCCGCCAGAAAAGAGCGGTATTATAAATCAGGACGAGGTCGCGACGAACTCGATAGGTTATGTTCGTAGTGCGGTCGCCGCGGCGACAGGTCGTGGGTTCAAATCCCGCCAGCCCGATTTTTTAGAAATGGCTGCACGGTGAGAAGTGTAGCGCGAGCGTCCTCGCTTGCGTTTTCGGCGGCGCAAGCGGGACGCTCGCGCTACATTGCATCATGCTAAGCGCCGGGATAGTCGGATTGCCGAACGTCGGCAAGTCCACTCTTTTTAATGCGCTGACGCGTACGCATAAGGCACCCGCCGAAAATTATCCTTTTTGCACGATTGATCCTAACCTCGGCATCGTCACCGTGCCCGATGCGCGCCTGGCAAAACTAGCGGAAATTTCGCATTCGCAGAAGATCGTGCCGACCGCGATCGAGTTTGTCGACATCGCTGGCCTGGTTAAGGGCGCAAGCGCAGGCGAAGGACTGGGCAACCAATTCTTACATCACATTCGCGAAGTGGACGCGATCGTACAGGTGGTGCGCTGTTTCGAAGACAGCGATGTGCATCACGTGAGCGCGTCGATTGATCCAATTCGCGACATCGAAGTCATTAATACCGAGCTTGTGCTTGCCGACCTCGCGTCGCTCCAGAAACGGCACGATCGATTGCAGAAGGAAGTGCGCGCGGGCGACAAAGCGGCGAAAGTTGAAAGCGCGATCATCGAAAAACTATTGCCGCATCTCGACCGGGGAAAGACTGCAATCACCGCCATATTGACTCCGGAAGAAAAGGCGATCGTGCGCGAATTCTTTTTGCTCACATCAAAACCCACAATTTTCGCCTGCAACGTGGCGGAATCAGATCTGGCAGTTGTAGCGGCGCACACTGAGCGCGGCCGTAACGGATCGTTTCAATCCAGCAAGGCCGGGGCCGGCGACGCTGGCTACAGCACGGCTACGCACGTTCGCGCGGTAGAGGATTACGCGCGGCATCATTTCGCAACTGAGGCCATCGTCATCAGCGCGCAGATCGAGAGTGAACTGGTCGATCTTGGCGAAAACGAGGCGATGGAATATTTGCGCGGTCTCGGTGTGGAAGACAGCGGCGTGCACGCACTCATTCGCGCTGTCTATCATCTGCTCGGCCTGCGCACGTTTTTCACCACTGGCGAAAAGGAGACGCGCGCGTGGACAATTCACGCCGGCGACAAGGCGGCCACTGCCGCGGGCGTTATCCATTCCGATTTCGAGCGTGGTTTTATTGCCGCGGAAACGGTCCAGTATGATGACTTGGTCGCTCTTGGTTCCATCGCCAGGGGCCGGGAAGCAGGAAAGCTGCGAAGTGAGGGAAAAGATTACGTCGTGCGCGACGGCGACGTGATTTTTTTCCGCTTTAATGTGTGATAAGGCCCGTTAAAAAAGTTAAAAGAGTTACATCGTTACAAGAGTGGAAGCGCACAGCATTTCGCCTTTTGTAACTTTTGTAACCTTGTAACTCTTTTAACGGGTCTGCCTAGGCTGCATCGTACAAGATGCGGCCGCAGTTTTCGCAGCTGACGATTTCCTTCCCTGCTTTCACCCGGTGCGCGGTCTGCGTAGTCACTTTCATGTGGCAGCCGGTGCAAACTTCGCGTTCAAGTGCGACAATACCGGCGTCGCCTTTGCTTTTGAAAAGACGTTCGAACCGGCTCAGTAAATCCTCCTCAATTTTGCCAGCGATCTCGGCGCGCTCTTTTGTCAGCTCTTCCAGCCGCGACTGCAAAGTCGTTGATTTCGCTTCGAGATCCTTCGTCTGCCGCGCGATCGATTCCCTGACGATAGTGCCTTTCTTTTTCTCCGCGGTCAGCTCCGCCTTAATCTTGTCGGCCTCTACCATCAGTTCGAGCTCTTCATCCTCGATTTTGCGAATCTCGTTTTCATAACGCTCGATCTCGTGGCCGATTGCCTGGAACTCGTCATTCTTGCGTGTTTGGTATTGCTGAGTCTTGAGCCGCGCGATGCTCTCGGCGCGGGTGCCCACATCGAGCTCAAGTTTCTTGCGGTCCACCTCGACGTGTCGCCCTCGATGTTTGAGCGCTTCAATGCCCGCCGCGCTCGACGCCAATTGCGCTTCAAGGCTATTCCGTTGTAGCGGCAGAGTCTCTACTTCGGTCTGGATCTGCTTGATCTTTTGTTGTCGATCTTGAAGAACGAGCAGTTGTTCCAATTCAGGATGCACGCGCGCTGAAGTTATTGATTCTGCCACGCGACGTCAATCGCGAGGGCTGTTTTTGAAAATAGCCGGCACGCCAAAAGCTTGCGCCTGCCAGAGAGCGAGCCTGCGCTTGTTTCTAGCGCGCAGCGCCACTTTCCATTTCATCAAACGCTTCCAACACCTGTTCGGGACGCGCGCGCACGGCGATGTTTTCCGTGAGATTCACCCAGCGAATTATCCCGGTGGAATCAATTAGAAATTCAGCCGGTCGAGCAATATCAGTTCCCTTCGGCCCCGCGCCGGCATGCAGCAGGTCGTAACGCTGAATGACTTCCGCCTTTGGATCAGAAAGAAAGGTATAGGTGAAATGCTGTTTCAGCCGGTGCCGGCGACTGATTTCTGGCGTGTCAACGCTGAGCGCAACCACGCGAATGCCACGCGATTCGAGCTCCGAAAGCTTGTCCTGGAAACTCCGCAACTCGGAGTTGCATAACGGTCACCAGAACCCGCGATAAAAAATCAGGAGCGCCGCTTTTGCCTTCGCGGTAGATGCGCTCGATGCCGGCGCTGAGAGAAGATCCGTGAGCGAGACCTGGTTATTATCCTGGTCCGGCAATGTAAATTCCGGCGTCCTCTCACCGACGCGCGGTGCTCCCGTTGAAGATGGCAACTGCCGCAGTTCGTAAAAGATCAGATACGAAAAGAAACCAAAAACCAGGACGCCGAGCGCGGCCAGGATCGGTCCGACAATTTTGCCGCGATAGCGCTGTGGTTTGCCGAAAGCGCGGACCAAGCCGACAAGAAGAAAAATTCCACCAACGCCAAATAACAGAAAGTTCGCCCATGGAAAATCACGGGTGATGGGGAAACGCGTGAAGAATGTATAGCTGAGAAAACCAGCTAGCGCGAAAAGGAATCCGATCCAGAGCGACCAATTCCAGCTTCGTTTCATGTTGATCTTCCCGCCCCCATCCGCAGGATCCACCGGTAAAGTACTATTGCGGTAGCGGCGAATGCAACGCCACCGATGATGATCGCAGCGGTTCCAAAGCCTGGCCCGACGAGTGCGAGCGGTGCGGATACGCCGGAGAACACGACGATTGCGGAGATCACCACGCCGATCACACTCTCGCCGACGATCAATCCTGACGCCAGTAGCACCCCAAGCTGCTTCGTCGCGTCCGGTCTGGAGGTGCGGTCAGCACGTTTGTCGAAGAACCACCCTGCGACCGCGCCGACCACGATCATCAGAGTGCTCTGCGTCGGGAGATAAATTCCGAGGCCCACGGCCAGTGGAGGAACGCGCATGTGTCGCGTTGTGCGTGCAAGGATCTCGTCCAGCAGGATGATGCAAACACCGATCAGTCCGCCAGTCCGGATTAGACTCCAGTCGATATCAGCAGCGATGACGCCCTGCGCTAGCGAGGAGATCAGGCCCGCCTGAGGCGCGGGCAGCGGATTGGGGCGCAGCTCCGCGCCCGGTGCACCGACGAAACCGTAAGCATGATTCACCAGATCGAGCACGGGCGGAATCACGAACGCGCCCGCGATTACGCCGATCACGAGCGCCACTTGCTGCTTCCACGGCGTGGCATCAACCAACTGGCCGGTCTTGAGATCCTGCAGGTTATTGTTGGCGATCGCGGCAACGTTGAAGATCACCGCGGTGGTAAAAAGCGCGAACGCCATCAGTGCTTTGCCCGCATCGGGCGACGCGTACGGTTTTATGCCGAGCACGAGCAGCAGCGCAGCGCCAATCACCACCAGAATTCCAATGCCCGATAGCGGACTATTGGACGAACCGATCAATCCCGCCATGTAACCGCAGACGGCCGAGACAAAGAAGCTCATCAACACGACATAGGCGACGCCACCGATGATGAGCGTTGTCACATGCGCACCGAGACCACTTTCATTGCCGAAATAACCCAACAGCCATCCAATCGGGAGCATGCAAGCCAATGTGACAAGACCGACGATACCGATAGGGATATCGCGTTCCGTGATTGGGAGCGTGTCGGCCTTGCCAGCTTTGCGTGCGCGCGACGCGGCCATCGCGCCGGCAAGGCCCCGGGCGACGGGCTTCACCAATTTGAGCAAGGTCCAGACGGCTGACACACCGATCGCGCCCGCGCCAACGAAACGGACCTTGCGGCTCCAAGTACTTTGCGCGAGTTGCGCGGCCGCAGTGCTGAGATCGTGGGCAATAGCGGAATAGTGCGGCACACCCCATCCCCAGCCGATCACCGTACCCAGGAGCATTGCAAGGCCGACCGAGAGACCAACCAAGTGTCCTATGGCGAGCAGCGCAAACGAAAGGGAGAAGTCATAACCGCTCACCGCGCCTCTTCTGCCGATTCGGAAAGTCTGCGCCACATCCGAGGCGAAGATTTGCGTGGCCACGATCACCGCAAACGCGGCTGCAACGATCGATCCCCACAACACCGCAAGCAGACCTGCGCGGCCGTGTTCAATATCGGAAGCATGCGCGGAATCACCGCTACTGCCGACCTTCAGCACCTCGGCGCAAGCGACGCCTTCCGGATAGGGCAGGTCAGAAGTGGTTACCAATGCACGCCGCAGCGGGATTGAGTACATCACGCCCAGAATGCCGCCTAACGCGCAAATCGCGAATGAGATCCAGAACGGAAAACCAGTCCACCAGCCGATCATGATCAAACCCGGCAATACGAAAATGATCGACGACAGTGTGCCCGCCGCTGAGGCAACCGTCTGCACAATGTTGTTTTCCTGAATAGTTGCATCCCGGAAACCGCGCAGGATCGCCATCGAGATGACCGCCGCCGGAATCGACGTTGAAAAAGTGAGCCCAGCCTTCAGGCCGAAGTATACATTCGCTGCCGTGAACACCAACGTGATAACGACGCCGATGATTATGCCACGGACAGTGAGTTCTTTGCGCATATTCGCTTGATGTACGCCGACCGACGCGAGCGGAGAATAGTGTGGAATCGCCGAACTGGTCAAGACGGTGTCGATTCAATCTGGCACGGGCCGCAGCGCGCCCGCGCTTCGACGGAACTCGCAATTGGCACACAAGCCGTTCTTCAACGGCCCCAATGCCGATCTGCTCGCGTTGATTCCATTTCTCGTACTGTGCGTCCTCCTTTATTTCGTCGGCCGCAACTTGTCGCCCTCTCAAAACGCGCGAGGGCGCGATAGCGCCGGCCTCACGCAAAGTGCGCTGGGAAATCGTTTTCGTGTCAGTTCGCGCGACCCCCAGTTCTAAACGCGAATCACTGGCGCTGCCACTGACCGATCCAGGTGCTCCACCCGTAATATCCAAGCGGTACCAGCCTCCCAGCGGCTACCATTTCATCAACTTGCGCCCGGATCGGCGCTGCTTTCATCCCGGGTCCGAAATAATCGTCAATCGTAACCCAACAATGATTGACCAACAGATCGCCGTAGTAATTGAGGTCCCGACGCGGATTGCCGTCCGCGTCGAACATGAAAAGACCCACTTCGCCGCTGCCAAAGATCTGCCGCACAGCGGACTTGGTGCTTTCATGGGCAGAGCGCCCTTCGATCAAGGTGACATCTTCAAGCACGCCGAAGCGGGCCAGGTTCTTTTTCAGATCTTTGATGATATTCCTGCTCGGTAGCCGCGGGTGTTTCAATCGTCCTCCGGCTTCGATGCTAACGATCTTTTTCCGCGCCCCGGACTCGCGAGCGCCTAACGCAGCGGCGATGGTGGAGCCACCGATGTAGGGGCCGATCTCGAGAATGTTTCCTATGCAGACCTTGGCAAAGTGATAGATGAGAAGCAAAACATCAACATGTAGCATCGACGCTTTTCGCCAGACCTTTTCCATGCGCTGGCGTACGTCCTGACGGCGATAATCGATGAGTGTGGACATCAGATCGAGGATCTGATCGGAGTGCGCGGAGTTGGTCAGGGGAAAATCTGGCGACGAAAGCACCGCCGATCCTATCAGCCTGAGATGACGGCGCAAGCCACCAGCGTCGGGTCGTTATCAACGAATCCTCCTTCCGCAACACAGGCAAAGTGCGAACTGCTTGCCAGGTATCGCAAAACAGGCGAAGTAAGGACGCGCTGCGTTGGCGTGCCGGATTGGCAATCAGTTCGGGCTGTGGCTCAGCTTGGTAGAGCGCCTGGTTCGGGACCAGGAGGCCGTGGGTTCAAATCCCACCAGCCCGATACATCTTGTGCGAAGCGGCGGTTCACCGAACTCGAAGAAAGTGTAGCGGGGCTTGTGTCAAGCCGCGAAATCAAATAAACAGGCGTTTGGCACAAACGCCTCTACACCAAGCCATGGCCTTCCAAGATCCTTTTCCGCTAATGCATTTCTCTGTCGCGATTGTTGGCGCGTTGATCGGCGTCGTGATCCTTTTGTTTGGGCGCAAGCTATTCTGGCTGTGCGTCGCTGCAGTCGGATTCGCGGCCGGTGTAGAACTTGCGCCGCACGTGGCGCATGAGCCCTCACCGCTCCTCGCGCTGGCTATTGCGCTAGTCCTTGGCTTGATCGGGGCATTACTTGCATTGTTTCTCCAGAAAATCGCGATCGCTGTTCTCGGTTTTCTGGCGGGCGGCAAACTTGCCGGCGCAATCGCTGCTGCGTTTTTTGTTCACTACGCGCAGTACTCGACCATCGTCTTTGTGGTGGGGGGCCTGGTCGGCGCAATTCTTCTGCTCGTTTTGTTTGATTGGGCGCTGATCGTTGTTTCTTCGCTTATGGGCGCGCACCTGATTCAAAGCGCGATTGTCCTGCCGGCGTCCGGATCGACGATTGTGTTTATCGGCCTGGCAGTCCTTGGCATCCTGGTGCAAGCCGCGTCGCTGCGAAGGAGTCGCGGCACGATCGCATAGCAGCCCCTCTCTATGAGACTCGCTCCACGGCTGCGCATCCCAACGCTGCTGGAGATGACAAGTGCAACGGTCATCACGCCACGTCAGGACAATTAAATTTTGGCTGACAAATCGTCAAGCGACCGCAAAAATGCGCGCATGAACTCACATAAGACTGGATTACGCGTTGCGAGTATCGTTTTCGCCATTTTTGCCATCGGGCACATCCTGCGACTGATCAATCACGCCCAAGTCACTGTCGGGACCCATACGATTCCCATGGGCGTAAGCTGGGTCGCCCTTATCGTTGCTGCCGGCCTAAGCATTTGGATGTGGCGAGTTTCGAAGTCTTAGAAGT
>QHOW01000033.1 GCA_003219435.1 Verrucomicrobiota bacterium
GTTGGCAACTTGCCGCTTTCTGAGAAGCGCCGGCCACAACAAGGTCACTAAATTTGTTCCGCTTTTTGGTCGCGCTCGAGAAGATCGTGCATCGCCTGGACTGGCGTTTTTCCCTCGTAAAGCAAGGCGTAAACTTCGTCAGTGATCGGCGAGTCGAGGTTCAGCTTTCGCGCGCATGCGTAAGCGCTCTCTGTCGTGGGAATTCCTTCCGCTATCATTCGCATCGCGGAAGTAATTTGCTCGATTGTCTGCCCGCGCCCGAGATATTCGCCCACGCGCCGATTGCGGCTGTGCTTGCTAAAACAGGTCGCAATTAAGTCGCCGGCGCCGCTCAGGCCGTAGAACGTCTTGAGGTTTCCGCCCATCGCGGTTCCGAGCCGAATCAGCTCCGCGAGCGAGCGAGTCACCAATGCCGCTTTGGTGTTATCTCCCAAGCCAAGGCCGTCACTCGCGCCGGCGGCGATGGCGAAAACATTTTTCAATGCCCCGCCCAGCTCCACACTGGTGACGTCGTTATTCGTATAGATTCGAAAACGCGAACTGCCGAGAACACTTTGCAGTTCTGCGGCGCATTCGGAATCCTGGCAGGCTGTCACTGTCGCAGTTGGCACATTGCGCACCACTTCGGCGGCAAGATTCGGTCCCGATAAAACTGCCACTTTATGCCCCGGAAAAATCTCAGCGATGATCTCGCTCATGCGCATACCGGTGCCGTGCTCGATTCCTTTTGTGCAACTGAGGAACACAGCTTGATGGTTGCTAAGCGCTCCCTGAAGGCGCATTGCGATTGCACGCAATACGATCGATGGCGTCACAAAAACGACCAGATCGGCATCCGCGCAATCGCCGAGTTCGTGTGTGATCTTTACCGAATCCGGTAGCTTCAATCCCGGGATATAGTCGCTGTTTTCGCGTGTCTTTAGCATGCGCTCGACCCGTCCCGCGTTGTTCCCCCAAAGATATATTTGTCGCCCATCTTTTCCCCATAACCACGCCAGAGCTGTTCCCCAGCTGCCCGCTCCAATGATGGCGACTTTATCGATCCTCTTCACTTTCGCTTGAATCGCGGTTCGGTACCGCGCAGGAGACGAGAGAGATTCGAACGGTGACGGAAAATCACAACCGCTGCCAGACAAAGGGTGAAATAGAACAGCGCCATTCCGTTGGTATGCCTTGCATGCGTCAGGGCAAGTACCGTTAGCGGCAATAGCAATGCGGTGGTAATCGACGCGATCGAAACATAGCGCGTCACCTCAAATGTAATTACCCAGACTGCGACGCCGATTGCTGCGGCCAAAGGCATCAAGCCGAAGAGCGCCCCAGCGAAAGTGGCAACTCCTTTCCCTCCCTTGAACCCAAGCCAAACCGGAAATACGTGTCCCAGAACGCAACAAGTCGCTCCTACTATTCCGTATATTTGGGTAGTGGTCATTTCGGTTCCAACGTACCGACCTAAGAGGACCGAGGCGCAAACGGCTAGCGTGCCCTTTGCAAGATCCACGACAAAAACAAAATAGCCATAACGCCGGCCGAGCCTTCGTGTGACATTGGTTGCCCCTATGTTTCCGCTTCCGACCTTCCGGATATCGATCCCGGCAATGCGACCCGCAAGGTATCCGGCGGGAATCGATCCGAGCAGGTAACCTAGAAGAGCGACCGCAGCGAACGATAGCATCGCACTTTAGCTTGGAGCCGCAGTTGCTCTGGCTAGAGAGATTTGATCGTCGCCATGCGTCATATCTTGTTGTAAGCAGTTCTTACTTAGCCAGATAGATATTATTGCAATATCAGCAGGAGTGATCCCGCTAATCCGAGCCGCCTGGCCCAGTGACGTGGGACGAATTGTCGCCAGCTTCTGACGCGTCTCGGAGCGCAAGCCCGCGACCTTCCTGTAGTCCAGTCCGTCCGGGATGGGCCGAGAATTTTGACGGGCAATCGTTCGATTTTGGCTGGCTTGGCGCGCCGCGTAACCCTCGTACTTCCAATCTGTTTCGACTAACTCCCAAATTTCGGTAGGCGCCAGGTTTCGTAATTCTTCCGGTAGGTTCCGCACCGTGAATTCGGGCCTCTTTAGCAGTTGGCTGATGCAAGTACCCTGAAGCTTTGTCTCGGTTGCGACCTGGCGTAGCTGGCTCAGGACATGCAGTTTCCGCTGAAACAGCCTCCAGCGCCGGCTGGATATTAGCCCTGCGTCGAACGCCAGCTTCATCAATCGTTGATCGGCGTTGTCTTGCCGCAGGAACAAGCGATCCTCGGCACGGCTCGTAAACATTCGATACGGTTCTTCGGTGCCCTTGGTCACAAGATCGTCGATTAAAACTCCAATATACGCCTGATTCCTGTCCAAGACGATTGGCGAGCGCCCCTGCACTTTCAACGCGGCATTCGCTCCAGCAATGAGACCTTGTGCAGCAGCCTCTTCGTAACCTGAGGTGCCATTCACCTGGCCGGCAAAGTAGAGCCCGCTAATTAGCCTCGTCTCCAAAGTGGGAAAAAGCTGAGTTGGCGGGAAAAAATCGTATTCGACAGCGTAACCCGGGCGCATAATCTCAGCTTGTTCCAATGCCGGAATCGAATGCACGAACTCCAGTTGCACCTCATAAGGCAAACTCGTTGAGATTCCGTTTACATAGCATTCCTGGGTATGCCTACCTTCAGGCTCTAAGAACAGCTGGTGAGAAGATTTATCCGCAAATTTCACCACCTTGTCCTCAATTGATGGGCAGTATCGCGGTCCGATTCCCTGTATCCGGCCGGAATATAGAGGCGACCGGTGTAAGTTGGCTCTGATAATGTCATGCGTTTGTTGGGTGGTATGGGTAATCCAACAAGGGAGTTGTTCCACGTGGAACTCACCGTGCTGATTGAAATTCAGACTAAAAATATCATTTGTGAATTTTTCAGTCTCGGCGAAAAAAGCGAAGCGCGGAGGCGGCTCGTCCCCCATCTGAACTTCGCATAGCGAAAAATCAATCGAGCGACCATTGATTCGGCAAGGCGTACCGGTCTTGAATCTTCCTATGGCAAAACCGAGTTGATGAAGACTCTCGCTCAACGCAGAGCTCGCATCTGCCATGCGTCCGCCAGGTTTGCTCTTTTCGCCCACATGCAACAGGCCGCGCAAAAATGTCCCGGCGGTAATCACAATGCTCTTGGCGGCAACTCTGAAACCGAAATCGGTCTCCACTCCGATCGCCTTTCCCGCGTCTGCTAATATCTTCACGACAGTTGCTTGCTTCAGATCCAAGTTTTCGGTGCCCTCCAAAACCGCTTTCATGCGAAATTGATAGGCTTTCTTGTCGCATTGAACCCGTGGCGCACGAACGGAAGGACCTTTGGTCCGGTTAAGCATGCGAAACTGAATTCCAGTAGCGTCTGTGTTCAGCCCCATCGCGCCGCCCATGGCATCAATCTCACGGACAATGTGACCCTTCGACAAACCTCCGATCGCCGGGTTGCACGACATTTGGCCAATCGTATCCAAATTCTGAGTCAACATGAGGGTCCGGCATCCGATGCGGGCGGCCGCCAATGCCGCCTCAATTCCCGCATGGCCGCTTCCGATCACCACTACGTCGTATTCTTTCAGCCTTTGCATTTCGATCTATGTACTAATAGCTTAATAATGAATGACTTACGTGGATGATATTCCTTGTTCCGCGCTAGCCTGCGGATGGTCTGCTTGGCTCTCGGGCATCACCGTTGCATGGGATGCTTGGATTGCCCGGTACGCGATGCGGCCCAAAACGAGCATCAGCAACACCGTTATAACAAAGGCTCCTCCCCAAGTCCAGTACTCAATCACTCGCGGCTGACTTCTACCGCGCATCAACTTAAGTCCCAGTTGGCCCAGAGTGCCGACGTAGACATACAAAAAGAGCCCTGGAGCTCGGCCAATTGAGGCCCAAAGCATGTAGGTACCAAACCGAATTCGCGTCAGGCCATAAAGATAATTCAGCAGGCTCGTGGGGAAAAGTGGATGTAATTGGCTCAAGAGAATGATCTTCCAGCTCTCCCGCTCTACGGCTGGCCCCAAGACGCGGAGGGTTGGGTTCTGTGAAAGCTTGCGCTGGAACCATCGTCGGGCCACCCAGCGGCTCGAAGCAAACGAAATTGCTGCGCCTATCAAGTTACCCGCGAACACCACGAGCAATCCCCACCAGACCCCGAAAAAGAATCCGCCGCCAACGGCGAGGACCCCGCCAGGAAGCAACAGGATATTACAAGCGGCAAAGAGCAGCGGATAACAAACTGCGCCCCACGCGCCCCAGCTCATCACGCGCCCTTGCAGCGCCTCGACAAAATCGACGATCGGAAAAAACTGCGAAAGCACGGCAATCAGCACGATCGCGATCAATAGCGCTCCGAGCTGCCAGCAAATTGCGCGGCTGACCTGGGACATCCCGAGATTCTGCGCGCGTCACAGGCTCCGCGCAAATTTTGCCAGCTCGGTGACTACGTAAGACAAAAAAACGGCGTGATTAAACAGCCGCTGGAAAATGCTCGAGCGCGACGAAAATGATTTTCTCAGCGATGCAGATTTCGCACTTGCCCGCCTGCGGTCGCTCAACTTGCAAGCGGCTCACGAACCTCGTCGCTCGACTGAACCGTAGCGGCTTGCGCGCTCCGTCGACGCGGAATGCCAAGGCTGTCAAAAATTACCCGCGTGGCGTCGGAGCGATTGAGCGTGTAAAAGTGAATGCCGGCCACGGTGTTATCCAAAAGATCGTGACATTGCTCCAAGGCGAAATGAACGCCAACGCGCCTGACCCCTTCAGGATCGTTTTCGCATCGTTGAAGAGCACGCAAAAGCCTGGCCGGAAAGCGGGCGCCTCCGGCCAGCTCCGCGATGCGTTTGAATCCCTTAATGGAGGTAACCGGCATGATGCCCGCGATAATGGGGACATGAATGCCAGCGAGTGCACAACGTTCGCGGAAATCGAAGAAGTCGCGATTATCGAAAAATAGCTGCGTGACCATGTAGTCGGCGCCGGCGTCCACCTTCGCTTTGAGATGATCCATTTCCACTAATCGATTCGGCGTCGCGGGATGTCCTTCGGGGAAACCGGCCACGCCGATTCCGAAACCGCGGCGATCTGGATGCGCGCCGGATTCGTTAAATCGGCGAATAAACTTAACCAGATCGATCGCATGTTGAAACGAATCGCGCGATTTATCGTAGGGAATATCGCGTGGCCGATCGCCCCCGAGCGCGAGGACATTTTCAATCGCCGACCTGGCGTATCGAAGCAAAATCGCTTCGATCTCCTCTTCATTGTGGCAGACGCACGTCAGGTGAGGGATCGGGTCCAGTTTCGTTGCGTGTTGAATGCGCTCGACAAGGTCGTGGGTTAAATCCCGCGTTGAACCACCGGCGCCATAGGTGACGCTGACAAAGTTCGGCATGTACGATTCAAGGTCGCGAATCGTTTGGTAGAGAACCTCGGCCGCCGCCGGCGTTTTCGGAGGAAAGAACTCAAACGAAAACGTGGGAGAATCCCTCCGAATGATGTCCGTGATATGCATGAGTCAAAGCTTATCTTCGTTCGTGCCGGGACTTTTGGTCAAATGACCGAGCAGGTTTTCAGCCATGACAGCTCGGGTCTAAAACTCGAAAAGCCTGTGCCGGCGTGGCGATTTCCCAGCTCATCAAGCAAATCCAAAGGAAATACGATTGATGTCGTGCAGCGTTTGGGGCAAATCACGGCACAATCGCGAATGCCCGCGCCGGAATCCTGAGCCACCTTTCGGTGTTGGAAAACTGACGACTACGATTGCACCGGCTTCGGGGACTTGATCGAGATTCGTGAGCAACTCGATCTGATAATGGTTGGTGCTCAAGATATAAGTTTCGAGCGAGTAATCGTCCTTTGAGGCGGCGATTCCCGGATCGGTATCCGTCGTTTCGTGCCCAGAGCAATGCCATTTGCGTCTTTGTTTTCCATTTCGCGGCGTCTGGCCAGCGCTTTGACCCAATCGGTGCGCATCGCAACGAATGCACCTGCCGGGATTTAGCCATGATCCTTTTCCCACTTTTTTACTCGATCGATCGACAGGTGTAATCTGGATTTTTCGCGCCTCCTCATGAACATCGACAACGACCCGCGGCAGGATCATTTCTCTGGGATCAATTTGATTAAATAGTGCGGAGGCCCTTGAATTTTCCAGGGCGGCAGCCCCTCCCTCAAAGCCGGCGATGGGAAAAGCCATTGCAAGCGCGAGCGCGCTGGTCATCGCGGCGGCGTATCTAGAGATCTGCATTCCGATTTGTTAAATCAAGCCACAGTAAGAAGCCAATAGGTTCGAATAACCTCGAATAAGTTTCGTCTCCCTTAAGGGAACCATGATTTATCAACGCTGGTGGAGATGTTACCAATACTTCATTTTATTGAGCGATTACGCTGGTGTTTGAAGCGGCCGATAAATGTTATTGGCGAGAAGAAGAAGAAGAGAACGCTAACTAAATTTCCAAATCATTATTCCAAATTGTGAAAAACTTCCTTTACCCGCCCGATTGGTCGCTCGCTTCACCGGAGCTAAAGAAAATGCCGCCCGACGCAATAGCTTCCACCGCCGCCAGGATTGAAAAGTCGGCATCACCTGACACTTCAACCTTACAAACCGGGCAGCGCGACCACGATAGCCTCTTCGAACATGTCGCCTGGGTATATGTGTTATGCCGGGAGCGCCTCTTCCGAGACGATACTGAGCGGATAATTACGGCGCTTTGGCCCGAGGGCCCACCAGGCCCGGGCACACGGCTTATCGAGCTTGGCTGCGGACCAGGATTCTACTCCTGTCGGCTGGCGGAACGGTTTCCTGATATGTCAGTCACGGGAGTCGATCGTTCCGAAAGCCAGTTGCGCCGGGCTCGCGAGCGCGCTGGCGCGCTGGGGCTGAACAATTGCCACTTTAGACGAATCAACGCTCTTGACCTTTCGTGCGTCGATGCAGAATTCAATATTGTTCTCGCTTCGCGGCTGTTCACCATCTTGCCGGAACAAAATCGCGCTGTCGCGGAAATGTACCGCGTCCTGAAACCTGGAGGACGCTGTTTCATAGCGGAACCGCGCGATGCCTTTCGGGCATCAATTCCGCTTTTTGCCATGTGGCTGCTGGCTGGGTTAAACCGATCGCGAAACGGTTATCGTGAGCCGCATAAAGCGAGAGTATTTTCAGCTCACGCGTTCGAGAATCTCTTCCCGGCACAACCATGGAAAAAGATTAGCATCTGGCAGGAAGGGCGGTATCAATACGCGCTCTGTGAAAAGGGTTGAAGTTGCAGCCAGCACAGCGGCGTGGAGACGATTAATCCAAACACGCGGGCAAAGATCGCCGGCGACCTCTGTGCGCTGGCGGTGATGACCAAAGCGCCGCGAGCGGGAGAAGTGAAAACCCGTCTCGTCCCGCCGCTCACGCAAGACGAAGCCGCGCAACTCAACAGCTCGTTCCTGCGCGATATAGCAGCTGCGATTTCCGCCGCGGCTACCGAGCGAATCGCCCGCGGCGTTGGCGTTTACACTCCGCCAGGCGCCGAAGCTGATTACAAAAATATTTTGCCGGAAGAGTTCTTTCTCGTACCGCAACGCGGCGATCATTTCGGCGATCGCTTAATTTTTGCGGCGGAAGATTTGTTCAAAGTCGGATTCGCTTCCGTTTGTCTGATTAACTCCGACAGCCCGACCGTGCCCGCAGAAAACTTTTCGCAAGCGATAGAATTCCTGCG
>QHOW01000034.1 GCA_003219435.1 Verrucomicrobiota bacterium
TTGAAATTCCAACATCTCATGAAGACGACTCTCGCTCACCAACTCGCCGACTACGCTTGCGCGCTTCGATTTGAAGACCTGTCATCGGCGGTCGTTCACGAGGTGAAGCGGCACGTCATCGATTCATTTGGTTGCGCGCTGGGCGCATGGAACGAGGAGCCATGCGCGATCGCCAGAAAAGTCGCTTCGGACTTTTCGGCCAGGCACGGATCGACAATTATTGGCACAAATCACAAAGCGCCACCGGATTGGACGGCCTTCGCGAACGGCTGTGCCATCCGCTACTTCGATTACAACGACACATATTTATCAAAGGAACCGGCGCATCCGAGCGACAATATTTCCGCTGCGCTCGCGGTCGCCGAAAGTGTCGGCGCGAATGGGCGAAATCTGATCACTGCGATCGCGCTCGCCTATGAAGTGCAATGCCGTTTCTGCGATGCGGCCAGTATTCGCGCGCGTGGCTGGGACCACGTGACCTACGGCACGTTTTCAACTGCGCTGGCCTGCGCGCATTTGATGAATCTCGATCTCAAAAAAACGCGTAATGCAGTGAATATTGCAGGCGTAGCCGGCGCGGCCATGCGTCAGGCACGCGTAGGCGAGCTCTCGCATTGGAAAGGCGTTGCTTTTGCGACTGCCGCGCGTCACGGCGTGTACTCCGCGTTGCTCGCGCGCGCCGGCATGACCGGGCCAGGACCGATTTTCGAAGGCCAAATGGGATTCGAAAAGCAGCTCGGCATTTCGTTGGGCAACCTCGGCGAAAAATTCGCCGTGCCGTTGGAAAAAGACGGCGACGGGCCAGCGTCAATGATTTTGCGCACGAGCATCAAATTCTGGCCGGCAGAATATCACAGCCAGAGCGCGATTGAGGCGGCGCTTTTCTTGCGAGAGGAAATCGGGGACCCGGCGACTGTGCGCGCGATGACGATCGAGAGTCACGATGCATCGGTCGATATCATCGGCAGTGAGCCGGAGAAATGGAAACCGGAGACGCGCGAGACTGCCGATCACAGTCTGCCATATATTACGGCGGTCGCTTTGATCGATGGCGAAGTGACCGAGGAGCAATTCCAGCCGGAGCGGTTTACCGATCCGAAGATTTGGAAATTTTTGGAGAACGTTAAGGTCCAACGCAATGCGGAACTGAGCGCGTTGTATCCCGACGCGGTCGCGAACATTGTGCACGCTGATCTTGCTGATGGCCGGCGATTGACCATGCGAGTCGATTATCCAATGGGCCACGCGAAGAATCCGCTGAAGGATTCACAGGTGGAAGAGAAGTTTGAGGTTCTTGTTCACCCGATGCTCGGCAGGGAGCGTGCACGGAAGATTCTCGACCTTGTGTGGAAGCTGGACGAGGCGCGGAAAGTTAATGAATTGATGGAGGCAGTGAAAATGACCAATGACAAATGACGAATGTCGAAGGAATGACGAAACCCGAATGACGAAAGGACAGTGCGCTCGCCCTTCGTCATTTGAGCATTTGGACCTTCCTTCGTCATTCGTCATTTATGCTTCGTCATTTTGCGGACAAAGAGCATGAGCAAGAGACTGCGTCAATTGATCGCCCAAGGCGCCGTGATGATGCCGGGCGTCCCAAATGCAGCAATGGCGCGGCAGGTTGAGCGCGCGGGTTTCGAGGCGGTTTACATCAGCTGCGCCGGGATGGCGAACGCAACCGCAGGGATGCCGGACATCGGACTGCTTACTTCCACGGAAGTCGCGCAACTTGCGGGTTATATCGCCAATGCGGTCAGGATTCCGGCAATTGTCGGACACGGGATTTGGCGGAGCGGAGAATGTTGCGCGCACGATCCGCCAACTTGAGCAGGCCGGCCTGGCCGGCTGTCATATCGAGGATCAGGAATTTCCCAAGCGCTGTGGACATCTTGCCGGGAAAGAAGTTGTAGATGTGGACGAGATGGTGGGAAAAATCAAAGCGGCGGTTCGGGCGCGGCGCGACCAGGATTTTTTAATCATTGCGCGCACAGACGCGCGCGCGGTCGAGGATTTCGATCGCACAGTCAAGCGCGCGAGGAGCTATGTCGAGGCGGGCGCGGACGGGATTTTTCCGGAAGCTTTGCAAACCAACGAGGAATTCAAAGCTTTCGCCCGCGAAATAAAAGCGCCGTTGCTCGCGAACATGACGGAGTTTGGCAAGAGTCCCCTGCTTTCGTTTCAAGAGCTGTCCGATTTCGGATACCGAATCGTAATTTTTCCGATGAGCGCGTTTCGCGTTTCGATGAAAGCGAGCGACGAATTCCTGCGCGATCTGAAGAAGCGCGGGACACAATCGGGTTGGCTCGATAAAATGCAAACGCGCAAGGAGCTTTATGAGCTCCTCGATTACGACCCGACTGCCGAGAGTTGGCACGCCCGTTAAATCGTTGGATCGCTGAATCGTTTGAACGTTTCCGATTCGCGAGTAAGAGAGAACAGACCCATGAGCAACGAAACCAAACCAGAGTACAGTCCCGGTCTGGCCGGGGTGATTGCAGGCGAAACGGCGATCTGCTGGGTCGATCCCAATGCCGGGCTCATGTATCGCGGCTACGACATTCATGAAATGGCGCAGAAGGCGAGTTTTGAGGAAGTCGCTTACCTGCTGCTCAATGGCGAGTTGCCGAACGGAAAACAACTGGCCGAGTTTACCCAACAAATTGCCGCGCAACGTGCGTTGCCCGGCCCAGTGACCGAAATGCTCCGGCTTCTGCCAAGCGGGACGCATCCGATGGATATGCTGCGCACGGGTGTGTCGATGTTAAGCGCATTCGATAAAGATCTGAGTGACAACTCGCATGACGCCAATATCCGCAAGTCGATCTGCCTGATCGCACGCGTTTCCACTCTAATCACTGACGGCTGGCGCATCTCGCACGGCGAGCAGCCGCTGCCGGAAAGACCCGATCTCACGCAGGCCGGCAATTTCTTTTACAAATTGGATGGCAACGTTCTGCAGGACTGGCAAATCCGGATGCTGGATACGATTTTCAATCTTTACGCCGACCACGAATTCAACGCTTCCACCTTTGCGGCGCGCGTCACGGCTTCGACGCTCGCAGGAATCTACGCAGCGGTCACTTCCGCAGTTGCGACGCTGAAGGGTCCCTTGCACGGCGGCGCCAACGAAGAAGCAATGGAGATGCTTGAAGAAATCGGGACGCCGGATCACGCGGAAAGCTGGCTGATGAAAAAACTGGACACGAAAGAAAAGGTCATGGGTTTCGGCCATCGCGTTTACAAAAAAGGCGATTCACGTGTGCCTGTGATGCGTGAGATCGGGCGCGACCTGGGCAAACGCACGGGCAAGGAACAATGGATTCCAATTTGCGAAAAACTCGAAGAAGTGATGGACCGCGAAAAGCATCTTTGCGCCAATGTCGATCTGTACGCCGCGCCCGTGTTTTGGATGCTCGGGTTTCCCCCAGAGTTGAACACGCCGCTTTTCGGCGCGTCCCGCGTGGCTGGCTGGTGCGCGCACGTGACAGAGCAACACGATAACAATCGCTTGATCCGGCCGCGCTCCTTTTACGTTGGGCCAAAGTTGCGTCCGTATCCGGGAGTGCGCCCGAACGGCGCGTAAAATCGACAGTCCTTCGCGGACTCGCGTTGTCCTCGTGACGAGTGCCGAGCGAGCGACCCATGATGAGCGAGAAATCACTTCAGGAAAAGTATGCACCGAACAACGCGTGCTGGGGCTGCGGACCGGCCAATCCCGATGGTCTGCGGATTCGTAGTTTTCCGAAAAACGGCGAAGTCGTAGCAGAATGGCAACCACAGAAAAAGTATGAGGCTTTTCCCGGAGTATTGAATGGCGGCATCATCGGCACGTTGCTCGATTGTCATTGCAATTGGACGGCGGCCTATCACCTGATGAAGCGGGCGAAAGAGGATCGCGCGCCATGCACCGTGACGGCAGAATATTCGATTAAGTTGCTCCGGCCGACTCCGACCAGCGCTTCCGTTTTTCTGTCGGCGAGGGTTGTCGATCTAACAGATGATCGCGCCACCGTTGAAGGAATCTTGAGCGTTGGCGGGAAAGTTTGTGCCACTTGCCGCGGAATTTTCGTTGCGGTCAAAGAAGGACACCCGGCGTATCATCGATGGTGAACGCAGCGGCGCTTCCGCTCCGCGAGGGCGAAGGTTGAAAAGTGGCACAGGTTCATTTATTCTTGTGCCACCGTAAAAAAGCGAAACTTTAGCTCGCCGCTGGTGTATAATGGTTAGAAATCAAATCTATACTATGAATTTAAAACTTATACTTTGCATAATCTGCTCCGCTGCGGTTCTGATGACCGCGTCCGTTGCGCTGGGTGCCTCGCGTGGTGGTGGCGGGCATTTCGGTGGCATGTCGGGTGGAGGCCAGAGCTTCGGCCGTGGCGGAATGAACACAGGGGGCCCTCGTTCTATTGACGGGAGCACTCGTAATTTTAGTGGCCGTACTTTTAACGGCCGCAGTTCGAATGGCCGTCATTTCAGCGGCAATCGGCACCATTTCCATGGCCGAGGCTTTAACAATGTTGTCTTCATCGGCGACTTCGGCTTTCCGTGGTGGTGGGGCTGGGGATGGGGATGGGGCTGGGGTTACCCGTACGGTTATTACCCGTACGATGGCTACGGTTACGGCTATGGCTATGACGGCTACGGCAATGGCTACGGCTACGGCTCTGGCTACGGATATGATTCTGATCGGTCCGGTTCGCAGTACGGCGTTGCAAGCCAATCAAGGGTGGCTGAGCTGCAGCGGCGACTCGCCCGCGCTGGCTATTATCATGGCTCTGTCGACGGGATCTTGGGGCCCCAGACGCGGCGCGCAATTCAAGCTTACGAGCGCGACCATGGATATGAGGGCTGACCGATCGCCAATTTTCTCGCCAATGGGAATGAGGTAAGTCGGCGGATGAGTTGACGGCCTTTCGATTGGTCGACCGGCGGATTTCGCAGGGCGCAAAGGGCGAACCGCCGGTCTCCTTATTTTCGGCGGCCTGAACATCGCACTTGCGACCCGGTGGGACTTCGGACGTGACGACGCTGCCATATTCTGAGAATCATTGGGCGGATTCTTTTCCCGGTTTTTTCTCAGGTTTCGTTGCCGGAGTCGTCAAGGGACTTTTCGCAGGCGCGTCTTTAGGCGCGGTTGCCTTTTCTCCGGCTTTTTGCGTGGCTGGAGACGGAGAGTCTTTTTTGGCTGCCTCTTTATACGAATCGCTTCGATAATCTGTGATGTAAAAGCCGGATCCCTTAAAGATGAGACCAGCCCCGGTGCCGAGCAGGCGCTTCACCTTGCCGTGCCCCCACTTTGGCAACCGGCAAAGTTCTTTCGGACATTCCCGAAACGGTTCAGCGCGCATCGATTGGAATGCTTCAAAATTCTGGCCGCACTTCTGACAAGCATACTCGTAGGTTGGCATAAAGAATGTGTGATTAATCGACTAGCGGACAATGCCGGGCAGTCTGCATTAAACAAGGGACAGTTCAAGCTCGCTCAAACTCCTGCAATTCGAAGTTCTTCTACCAGATTTTTTAAATGGCTCGCTCATCGCTCGGCCTTGACTTTCTCCATTGCTTGCGCATTAAAAGTCCGTCCCAAAATGCTTATGCTGCGTTCATCTTATAGCGGTTTACAGGCGGTATTCTATATAGCTATCCTCGTCTTTGCGGCTGGTTGCGGCGAAGACCCCCGCTTTTCGGCCAAAACACAATATCTGGGTGGCGTCTACGGCAACGCCCCGGCTGGTCCTCCACAAGATACAGTCTCGTACTGGGATGGGGACAGCGTTAGTGGAAAACCCTCCATTACAATCAGCCTAACCGAGCAACGCGCCTATTTTTACAAGAGCGGCGTGCTCGTCGGTGTCTCCCAACTTTCAACCGGCCGCGAAGGGTTAAACACGCCGTCCGGCCACTTCTCGATAATCCAGAAAGATATCGATCACGCTTCCAGTCTATTTGGGGATTATGTTGACTCAGCGGGGAAGGTGGTTGTGCCCAATGTCGACGCCACTAAGGACCCGAAGCCAAAGGGGACCCACTTCAGGGGCACACCGATGCCCTATTTCATGCGCATTGTCTCCGGGACAGGATTGCACGCAGGCTATTTGCCTGGCTACCCCGCGTCTCACGGCTGTATTCGAATGCCTGAATTCATGGCCGAAAACTTTTTCAAGTCGGTCTCAGTCGGGACACCAGTCACAATCACCAATTAGATTCTTCGAGGGCATCAGTATCCGGGCTTGCAGAAAATTGACGGCGGCGGCATTCTCATGATTCCGCCGGTGGATATATGATCATTATCACGCGACCGAACGCTACTGAGGAGCAGATTGCTCGGGTCGTCACGCGCGTGCGCGAGTTCGGGCTCGATGCGCAAATCAGCCGCGGCGCCTCGCGAGTGATCATCGGCGTGATCGGGCCAGAGGCGCTTCTTCGCGAAAAGCCCCGCGGCGCCTCGCGAGTGATCATCGGCGTGATCGGGCCAGAGGCGCTTCTTCGCGAAAAGCCAATCGCCTCCATGGCTGGCGTGGAAGCGATTGTGCCGGTATCGAAGGCGTACAAGCTCGCCGCGCGCGATTCCCGCGGAGCCTCATCGGTATCAGTTGGTGGCGTCCCAGTGGGCGGCGAAGAAGATGTTGTTCTCATTTCGGGCCCATGCTCGGTCGAGAGCAGAGAGCAGATTCTCTCGATTGCGAGGATCGTAAAAAAATCTGGCGCGAAGATTTTGCGCGGCGGCGCGTTCAAGCCACGCACGTCCCCATACAGTTTTCAGGGATTGCGTGAAGATGGGCTTCGGTTTCTCGCTGAAGCCCGCGCGGAAACAGGGCTGCCTGTAATCACAGAAATCATGGATACGCGCGACCTTTCCGTGATCGAAAAATACGCGGATTGTCTTCAGGTTGGCACGCGAAATATGCAGAACTTCTCTTTGTTGAAGGAAGTGGGACGCAGCAGACTGCCTGTTCTGCTCAAGCGCGGTTTCAGCGCCACGATCAACGACTTGATCATGAGCGCGGAATACATTCTCAGCGAAGGCAACATGAACGTGATTCTGTGCGAGCGCGGCATTCGCACCTTCGAGACCGCAGCACGCTACACGCTCGATCTAAGCGCCGTTCCGCTTCTAAAAGCCAAAACACATCTGCCGATCATTGTCGATCCAACGCACGCGATCGGCCTGCGCGAGTTTGTTCCACAAATGTCCCTCGCCGCTCTCGCCGCCGGCGCGGATGCGCTCATGATTGAGGTGCACGATTCCCCTGATCTGGCCAAAAGTGACGGTGACCAGGCGTTATTGCCGACCGTTTTTGACGAACTCGTTCCGCAGCTCCGCGCCGTCGCCGCAGCCATCGGTCGCGACCTGTAGCCGCCAGCACCTTCATCCCTCCGCGAGGCTTTGCAGCGCATCAGCCAGCGTCTGGAATGTCGCAATTTGAATTTCAGGGCCGTAATGGAACTGCGAGAGAATATTTAGACCGATATCCTTATGGGGATCGGGCATTACTCTCGTCACCGAGGCGACTTGTTTTTGGGCAAGCGCGTCCATGATCTCAGCGACGTGACGCGCCGTGGCGGGATCCATTGACTCTACCCACCGAAAATCCGCCAGGACTCGGAACCCGGGCGCAACGTCTTGCAACAGATCGCGCACCCGTTGGGCGGCCTGGCGTGCCTGCTCTGCCGTGACGCGCTGCGCAGCGCTGATCACCAAAAGCCGTTTCGATTGATCAAGCTCCACCGCATACATGTTGTGTGATCACATGATGCGGCCTTCGCTGCAAGGCCGGCTTTTCTTCTCGATCGAGCGGTGCTCTTGCTCAACTTTCCGCGATCCCTAAGTTCACTTGTAGCAGCCGTGTCCGTGAGCCGGACAGACTCGTCCCTGGCGAGCCGAGCTGGGCCCCGTCACAGTTTGCTCTGCAGATGATCACCGAAAGAGACATTGCCGTTTGGATAGTATCCGCGCTCCTCGCGATAGGCATCGGCTGGAGCCGCTATGCGAAATGGAGAACGCGCGATAAACTAGTGCGTGAGCTGGCGGCCATGGACCCAGAGCGGCGCGAAAAAGTGCTCAGCCGCCTTAACCCCAGGCTCGCCATGGAAGCCCGGGAGCAACTGATGAAACGCTTCCGTATAACCTGATTGTTTCCGTTATTTGATCTTCCCCAGAATGCTTTCCATTTCTTCCCGGCGGAAGGCGCGCATCGTGTGGCTCTTGACGTTGCCCATTGAACCGATTTTCAGCATGAAAGCACTCATGGTCGCATCATCGGGCGCTTCGAACAGCACCACGACGTCGTACGCCCCCATCGTCCAGAATTCCTCGGTGATCTTCATGCCCATTTTTTCGGCCTCGGCGATCGCTGCTTCACCGCGTTTGACCGTATCTTTGATATTGCGGATGCCTTGCTCGGTAAACTGAATAAGACCAATATACATAGCCATAGTGTTTGCTCCTTTCGTTTACCTGAAAGACTATTCCGGTTTTACGCCTGCGCAAAAGCGATCAGCAGTCAGCGGTCGGATGTCACGAAAGCAATTGCAGCGGGAGCAGCTACAAAAGATTTAATCGGTCGACGAAACCCGTGATGGCTTTGAGGATTCCTCGGTCGACATGTTCCTGGGTTTCGCCGCTCGCTTGGAGTTGGCGTTTGGGAACCCTCAGCGAATGGTCGCCGCCTTCAACGACATGCAGGAAGTTTGGCGCTTTCATCTCGGCGCGAACCTTCTCAAGAAGATCTAGGGGACAAAGTGAATCGCGCGTGCCTTGGACAAACAGGATCGGCGTGCTCAGAGCCCGCAGGATTTCATCGCGGATTTTCGTGCGATCGCCCATCGCACAGAGTGGGTATCCGAGGCAAACAAGCCCCGCCACTTTTTCCTGCAGCGATACATGACAACCAACGCGACCACCCATGCTTTTGCCGATCAGGATTGTCGATCCAGATGCGTGCCTTTCTCGCGTTTCGCTCAGTGCTTCTCGATGCGTACTGATCAACTGCGGCAAGGGATCGGGTCGTTTTCGGCCTTCTCGCATATAGTTATAATCGAAAGTCTCGACGTCTCCTATTTCACCCAGAAGGTTTTTCCAATTTTGCATCCAGGGATGCGAAGAGGGCGCGCCGGCTCCGGGAGCGAAGAGAAGGAAAGCGCGCACGTTGATTCCAAGCGAACAATCGCCTGCTATTTCACTGTTACGAGCGTCCCGATTGGGATTTCGGAGAAAAATTTGCGAGCGGCTTCGGAGGGCAGCCGAATACAACCGTGCGAAGCTGGATAATTAGGCACTATCCCGGCATGCATCCCGAAATCGAGACAACTGAGACGCATGAAGTATGGCATTTCCACGTGGTAGATCGTGGAACGATGGTTCCGCGTTTTGTCCGTAATCACAAAGTGACCAGTGCGCGTGGAATATCCCGGGCGTCCCGTCGAACACTGCGTGCGAAATATCGGCACACCGTCCCTAACAAGAGCCACGCGTTGCGAAGCGAGAGAAATCTCGATACGCAATTGGTCCGGTGAGGGTCCGCCGCCGAGGAGGATTTGTGTGCACCGCCAGTGACCCGTTTGTGCAGCAATGTATAGCGGAAGCATATTGTAGCGGGCTGTGGCACGCTTTCGATCGGCGCCTGCATCGAGCAAAGCCCGCAGATAATTCTCCTGCCCGAGACCCGCAGCCAGCATCAGCACTGTCACATTTCTGTCGCCCTCGATATAACCGCTGAGTGATTTTGAGGAAATCAGCGCCAGAAAGTCTTTATCGCAACGCGCGGGCAAGACAGTGTTTGGATCGGCTCCGCAGGCCAGCAGCGTGCGAAAAAGCGAGTCGTCATTCCTGGCGATGGCATAGGCCAGAAGCGGCACGTTTTTGCCTTCCGGGGTGGAAGGCGTGGCGTGTTTGCTGAGCAACAATCGGATTTGATCCTTGTTTCCCGCCAGCAGGGCTGCATTAAATGCGCGTCGCGTGTTCGTTGTCCATTGCGGCATTAACGGCAGGCGTTCCGCTACAGTTCCGATGATCTCAGGATTGCCGCCATCAAGAGCCATTCCCAACAGGTCCCGCCCGTCGAGGCAACGGGCTTCCGCATGAAGATTGGTCGAGTGAGCGAGCAGAATGCGGAACATCTCCAGATTGCCGTGCATTGCCGATGCCATGAGAGGCGTAAAGCCTTTTTTATCGGGCGCTGTCTTCCAATCCTGCTTCGAAGTCGCGATCAACAGCGGCGTCTGCCCTTGCTCGTCGTGTCCGTTTGGATCGACCTTCTCGATCAGGCACAAGTCGATGAGGGACTGGCGACCAATCATAACAGCGCGAACCAGTTCGGCCGGTGAGATGGCGATGCGGGCAGGAGGCTCAGGCGCAATCGCGGTCGCCCAGAGGAGAACCAAAAATAGGATGCTGGCCTGAAAAGCGATTCGCCCACCGGACGCACGCTCATGGGAGACCCGGCCGGAAATTGCATGTGTCCTGCCTGGCAGGGTAACAGTTGCACGATCGAACTGCGAAAGGGACTTTGAGCAAACCGGGATTGGACGCGCCCAGTTGAACATTGCATGTTCAACGCTGTCCAAGTTCCAACAAATGCGTTTATCCATTTTGATAGTGAGTGCTGCCATCATTACATCGTTTGCAGCGCAATCAGAGGTCGCCCCAACGGCTACGGTGCCGGCCTCGGCGGCAGAAACGGGCAAGGACGTCGTCCATCAGTTGAACAATGCGTTTGCAAGAGTCTTCGAGACCGTGGCGCCAAGCGTCGTTATTATTAAGATTTCAAAGAAAAACGAGACCGTTGAAAGATCGCCATTCGATGACTTGTTCTTTCAAGGGCCACCGGACGAAAATACGCCGCGGCGAAGCCCGGGCGGGTCCCAGCCGATCCAAAGCGAAGGCTCCGGTTTCATCGTCCGGCCAGATGGGTATATCTTCACGAACTTTCACGTGGTGGAAGGCGCAGACAAAATCGAGGTGAGATTGCAAGATGGCCGCGAGTTTCCGGCGCGGGTTACGGGCACCGACGAAAAGACCGATATCGCCGTCATTAAAATCGACGCAAAAGATTTGCCAGTCGTGCAAATGGGCGACAGCGACGCCGTGCGCGTAGGCCAATTTGCGTTCGCGATTGGGGCGCCGTTCAAACTCGATTACACTTTCACCTACGGGGTGGTTAGCGGGAAAGGACGCGACAAATTATTTTCCACCGGCGGCTATTCCATCTCAGATTATTTGCAGACGGACGCGTCGATCAATCCCGGCAACAGTGGTGGTCCGCTTTGCGACATTGACGGCAAAGTGATTGGCATGAACACGCTAATCAACGGCATGAATCGCGGGCTGGGCTTCGCTATTCCGGTTAACATGGCAAAGGAGATCGGCGCCGAACTGATCGCCGGTCACAAGATCCAGCGACCGTGGCTTGGCATCCGCATCGAAACGCTCGGGGAGGATCCTACGATCCGTGATCTGTTCAAAGGGGCCGACAAAGGTGTAGTTGTCCGCACGATTGAAGCAGACGCGCCAGCATCGAGAAGCGACCTGCGTCCGTTCGACGTGATCACGCGCGTTGATGGGACGCCGGTCGCATCCGACACGCAGCTTCAGCATGAGATCTTGAAAAAGAAGATCGGGCAAAATATCGAGCTGACTGTTTGGCGTAAAGGACAGACGATCAAGGTGCCGGTTAAGACTGGTGAATTGCCAAACGAGATCGCGCGGGCGTCAAACGAATCGGTCCAACCCGCCCAACCAAGAGAGCAAGATACCGGCAAGTTTGGCTTGCAGGTTCAGGAGTTGACGAAGGAAGTTGCCGAACATCTTCATCTCGCTGTTCAGCATGGGGTCATTGTGACCGACGTAGCGGACAACAGTCTGGCCGCGCAACAGGACATTCAACGCGAGGACATCATTACGGAAGTTGACGGTAAACCGGTGACGAACGTGCAATCATTTCGTGAAGCGCTCGCTAAGGCTGATCCAACTCGCGGAGTCCTCCTCTATCTCGACCGTAAAGGGAGCAAGACCTTCGCTGTGCTCAAAGCTGGCGGCTAGCAGTCGATCAGCCTTTTCGGCTGCCAACGATTAAAAGGACAACTCCGCCCACCAGACAGATTCCGCTGGCGATTGGCGGAAAATCGATTCCGTGACTCTCCTTGTGAGTAATTTGAAGAGGACCTAGTTGCGCGTCTTTTTTTTGGGTCGTCCACCCCAAGCCACCATAAGCAAAGCCGATGATGCCGATGACGATCAGAACGATGCCGACGATTACGGTCGGTTTCATTGTCGTGAGTTTACAACGGACGCCGGCCTTGAATCAACTGAATGATCAGTACCACAACAGCAATCACGAGAAGGATATGAATGTAAGCTCCAATCGCGTGGAAGCTGACCAAGCCAATAAGCCAAAGCACAAGCAAGATAACAAATATTGTCCAGAGCATAAGGTTCCTTTCGGTTGAGTCTCACCTTGTTTCGCGGGAGACGGTTCCGCTGCGCTTATCAGAATAAAAATTTCTGTTAGCTGGGGGACGGCTCACAGAGCCGCGGCTACAACTTGTCCACGACTGATCGCAAATTCCAGGCGTTCTCCTCAAGCAGACTGCGCGCGGAATGGTAATCGCACTTTGCCACCTCGGCGACCACTCGCACCGCGCGGTCACGCAATTTTGCGCTTGCAGCGTGCAGATCGATCATCAAATTGCCGCGGACTTTGCCGAGCGCGACCATCGCGCCAGTGCTAATGATATTGAGTGCAACTTTTGTCGTCGTGCCCGCCTTCAACCTTGTCGATCCAGTCAAGAGCTCCGGCCCCACAGCGAGATGCATTGCAAGATCGACATTTGTATTTTGCGACCGTGCGGGATTGCACGTGAGCAAAATGGTCTTCGCCCCTAGCGATCTTGCCCGCCCAATCGCACCGAGAACAAAGGGCGTTCGGCCGCTGGCCGTGATACCGATAACGACGTCCCTGTTATTAATTTCCCTCTCATTCATTGCCAATGCGCCTGCGCTTTCCTCGTCTTCTGCCCCCTCGACGCTGCGATAAAGTGCAGTCCCACCGCCGGCGATGACTCCCTGCACAAGATCACGCGGCGCGCCAAACGTGGGCGGGATTTCGCTCGCATCGAGAACCCCGATCCGCCCGCTGCTGCCGGCGCCGACATAAAACATGCGGCCGCCGTTTCGCAGGGATTCAGTTGCAATTTCAGTAGCGCGCGTCAGTTCGGTAATCGCCCCGCGCAACGCGTCCTGAACAAATTTTTCTTCCTCGACAAAAAGCTCGACCAGTTCTCGCGTGCTCATTTTTTCCAGATTCTCCGAACGTGGGTTGCGTTGTTCGGTAATTGCGGCAGCCAGATCGTCGATCTCGTCGTGAGAAAGCTTCGCCTGAAAGGTGACATCGTCGCTAAGCTCCGCCGCGAGCCAGGCTGCGCCAAGCTCGGGCGACCGCTCCGCTGTTGCGACGCGAGCATCGGGAAAATTCTTCTTCAGTCTGCGTCGGAATGCGTGCGTATAGAGTGAGTCGCGCTGAAAAAGACCGCCCATTAGCACGACTTTTGGCGCAAGCATTTGCAGACGGGACGCGACTGCTTCGGTGTATTCGCTCAGAACCTGCGCCCCGCGCTCAATGATCTCCATGACACGCGCGTCACCGCTGGCGGCCGCTTTGAAAACGGCCGGGGCGAGCATTGCAATCTCCATCTTGTCTGCCGTTTGCGCCCACCGGACGAGTTCGTCAAAATTGTTCAAGGAAAGGGCCCGCAGAATTTTCGCAGCGAATTGCACCTCGCCGCGACGCAGATCGTATTCCCGCAGAATGAAACGCAGCGCCTGAATAACGAGAAAATAGCCGCCACCCGCGTCTCCAAGAATGTGTCCCCAACCGCCGGCCTTCTCGATCCGGTCGCCGCGTCGCCCCGTGACAGACGACCCGCTCCCTGCATTGACGACGATTCCCTCGCCGCTTCCAAGCGCCGCGGCGAGGCTGGAATCGCGATCGTTTCCGGTGATGATTTTCGCGGTTGGCCAAATTTCAGCGCAAAGATGGGAAAGTATGGGCCGATCTTCCGGGCCACAGCCGGCGAGAAAAACTCCCGCTCGATCAATTTGTTTTGGCAGCTCCGAAAGAATAGTGCGCAGGCGATCAAGAGTTACGAGGCGAAAATTTGACGGCGGCAATTTGCCTTGATCAAGAATGCGGAACTCGGGGCCGGTGTCACCGCTACCCGCCCCAGCCTCAACCAACACCCAGGCGGTTTTTGTTCCGCCCCCTTCTACGCCGAGGATGCGCTCGCCGGGCTTCACTGTTGTTTATGGTTAGCTGGGTTTGCGAGATTTGAAAAGGGCCAACGCAGCCTGATTCGCGTTCTCTTTCTGGCGATCACAGTCCGCCGACGCAGAGCTCCCGCTCGTTGCCGATGTTTTACGCGTTTGTATGGTGCAGCATGAGAGGCGAAGAAACGCACGCGGCAAAGCGAGTCGCCGAATTGCGCCGCGAAATCGAAAAGCACAACCGGCTCTATTATGAGGAAGCCGCACCCACGATCAGCGATCGCGACTACGATCGGCTCTACAAAGAACTTGTCGATCTTGAAGCGGAATTTCCGAACCTGGTTACGCCCGACTCGCCGACACAACGGGTCGGCGGCACGCCGCTCCAGGCATTTGCCCAGATCGAGCATCGGGTTCCGATGCTTAGTCTCGACAACACGTATTCCGAAGATGAGATCGCCAATTTCTACAAACGGATCACGCGGCTCTTGCCTGATGAGACAATTCCTGTCGTGATCGAGCCGAAGGTGGATGGCGTCGCCGTCTCGCTCATGTACGAAAACGGGCACCTAAAATATGCCGCAACCCGCGGGGATGGATCGGTGGGCGACGATATCACGGGGAACGTTAAAACGATCCGCTCCGTCCCGCAGCAATTGCGTGGCGGCGCGCCAAAAGTCTTCGAGGTGCGCGGAGAGGCTTTCCTGGATAAAGATGGCTTCAAGAAGCTTAACAAAGAACGCGAAACGGCTGGCTTACCCTTGTTTGCCAACCCGCGCAACGCCGCCGCGGGTTCCCTCAAACATCTCGATCCGAAAATCGTAGCAAGGCGTCCGCTGGGCATTGTTTTTTACGGAACAGGCGCAACTGAAGGCGCAGGTGTCGATCTTCATTCCGAAGTTTTTCCTTTGTTCAAAAAACTCGGGTTGCCGACACATGAGCATTGGTGGCTCGCCGATTCGGTTGAAAAAATTCTGGATGCAATTCGCAAGCTCGACCGCGTCCGAAAAGATTTCCGCTATGAAACCGACGGTGCAGTGATCAAAGTGGATGCGCTCGTGCAACGCGAGCGGCTCGGTTTCACCGCCAAATCGCCGCGATGGGCGATTGCATACAAATACGCAGCGGAACGACTTGAAACAAAGTTGCTCGATATCAAGGTCCAAGTCGGGCGAACCGGAATCCTCACGCCGGTAGCGATGCTCGAGCCCGTCGTCGTGAGCGGCAGCACGGTCTCCCGCGCGACCTTGCACAATGAAGACGAGATCAAACGCAAAGACATTCGGATCGGCGATAAGGTCGTGATCGAAAAAGCCGGCGAAGTGATTCCGGCGGTGGTCGAAGTCGTGAAATCCCAACGGCCGCGAGAAGCAAAGACTTTCGATTTCTTCAAACACATTCACGGCAAGTGTCCAGTCTGTGGCGGATCCATCCGCCGCGATCCGCAGTTCGTCGCCTGGCGCTGCGAAAATCTTCAGTGCCCGGCACAGACCACGCGACGCGTGGAATTTTTCGCCGCACGCGGCGCGCTTGATATTGAAGGCATCGGCGGAATCGTGGCCGACAAACTCGTCGAGCGCGGGCTTGTGCGCGAGCCGCTCGATTTATTTGATTTAAAAACCGAGCAGCTTGCGAAACTGAACCTCGGCACCGACGAGGCGCCGCGCGTGTTTGGAGAAAAGAACACGGCCAAAGCGATCAAGGCAATTGAGCGCGCTCGCGCGTTGCCGCTCTCGCGCTGGTTGTATGCACTCGCCATCCCCGAAGTGGGCAAAATAACTGCCATACAGCTCGCCCGTTTTCACGACAAGATCGACAATGTCGCCCATTCGGAGCTGCTCCGCGATGTGCTTGCTTACCACGAAGCGGCCAAGAGCGAACGCGGAGAAATCGCCGAACGCCTGATCAAATCCGGTTTTGCCGAGCGCTCGAAAAGCAAGGCGGACAAGGACCGCGCCATCGTCACGGAAGTGGGACCGGTCGTTGCAAAAAGTGTTCTCGATTTCCTCGGCTCAGCGGCCGGCAAGAAAATTCTGCAACGGATGAAGCAGCTCGGTATTGAGCCGAGGAGCGAAAAAGTCTCGGCCAAGAAAGCAGAAGAGCTGCCGCTGGCTGGAAAAACCTTTGTCCTGACCGGGACACTACCGTCGATGACACGGGAGGAAGCCACTGGGAAAATCGAAGCGCTCGGTGGGCACGTGACCAGCAGCGTTAGTAATAAGACCGATTACTTGTTGGCCGGCGCGGAGCCCGGCAGCAAGCTGGATAAGGCGAAAGAACTCGGTGTCCGGATTATCGACGACGCAGAGTTTCGAAAAATGCTGTAGGTATGGAATTAGTTCTTAGTTGAGAGTCGATAGTTGATGGTTGCGTGACCCAGACGCACTGCGGCCAGGACTATTAACTATCAACAACCAAAAACTATTCCTTGCTAAGGTGTGCGCTGCGCCTCGGAATCGAGCTTGAGCGGAATGGCCCGATTTATGGTGGGGGAAGCGATCAACGGCCTGCGTTCGCTGGCTGGATGAAGCTCAGCCTGCACATTAAAAGTGAGTTTTTCGCTCCCGCGCACTACGGTGATCGGGACGGTGTCCCCCGCAGTAATAAAGAACGAAGCATCCAGCACATCCTCCGGTTGAGTTACTTTGGTTCGTCCTACCTGCAGCAGAATATCGCCGGCTTTTATTCCGGAATTGGCCGCCGGTGTGCCCTCCATGATTTGCGTCATTTCTGCTCGTGAACCTTCCACCGGCGCCGGCGCCTCGGAAACATTAATCCCGACCCAACCGTGCCGGGCTTCGCCGAAACGGACGTAATCGCTGCGGATTTTCTCCGCCGCTTCGATTGGCACTGCGTAACACGAGGAGTTGTTTTCGAGACTGCTGACCAGAATGCCAACCACTTGCCCTTTCATGTTCAAGAGCGGTGCACCCGCCTCTCCGCGCTGCGTTGGCAGGTTGAGACGCACGTGAGTGGTCGAAAAGTAGCGGCCAAGATATTTCCGATCGAATCCCGCGACCATTCCAAAACTCGGTGTCTTCGGCAAATCCAGAGGATAACCAATCGAGACGACAGACGTTGCCACCTCCAGCTCCTCGGATTTTCCAATCGGCAACGCCGGAGTGACCGCGTCGATTTTCAATATCGCCGTCCCGCTGCGGATGTCTGCCAAAAGCTGGCGCGCCGGATATTTCTTACCATTAAATTCAATCGTGAAATTGTCTGCTTCCCCCCCGACTGTATATGCAGTGTAAAGGGTCCCTGTGGGATCGATGAAAAATCCCGTGCCCGAAATTTCGCTGTGCTCGTCGTCGCCGTGAATCCTTACGACTGCTTTGGCTGTGCGCCCAAAGATGTCTTTGACCTGCTGGCTAATCGTAATCGCGGATTGCTCTTGAGCGTAAAAGACAGGAACGGCTGCGAAGGAAAGACCCAACGCGAGGCTGAATCTGCAGATTAACGCGAACTGAGCCCGGGAGAGAGACCCCGGTGCGCGACTAAAATCTGAAACTCGACTCATAACTCACGGGCACGCTATCGAGCACGTAACGGGGCGGGATTCCGCGACTGCGGGAGTGAGTTTGGGAGCTACGAAGCGGTTGCGTCCGGAAAATCCGCGTGGCTACCGGCGACGCAAGCGTCCATTCGCCTTCAGCGTTCGCCGGCTCGGATAACGCTGGCGGACTCTGGAGAGCAACGTTGGCGGCCTGTGGTTCCTGATAAATCTTCAA
>QHOW01000035.1 GCA_003219435.1 Verrucomicrobiota bacterium
AGAAATCGGTGGAACTCATTGAGGCGTTAAGCGGTGATGTCGCTAGGGCTTTTTATAACAGAGCGTCCCTCTCCACTCACGTTGAGACCACCTATAGCGAAGCCCGCCAGCTTAAGCGTTATGTGGATACACTCCTTTTCGACCTGCTCGAAATTCGATAAAGGATCTCAAGAATTCTTCTCGGGAGCTGCGTGCCTTTCTCGGATTGACGCGGATATGTCTGACATGGAATTTTCGCAATGCCGTCGATGCAAATGAAATTATCGTCCGTGTGCCGCAAGACTGCTGATCCTGCGTTCAATTCCAGCGCGAAATCATTGCCGCAGAAATATTTTGTTTCGCCGGAAGTCTTTGCCAAAGAGCAGACCGAGATTTTTTCCAAGGAATGGCTGTTGGTCGGGCATCAGAGCCAATTGAAAAAGTCGGGAGACTTTTTCTTAGTCACGATTGCAAGTGAAAGCCTCATCGTAGTCAGAGATCAGAAGTCAGAGGTCAGAGGATTTTACAATGTTTGCCGGCATCGCGGGACGCGACTGAAAGAGCACCGAGCCGGTGAGGCATCATCTTGCGGACATGCGTCGACCATTCAGTGTCCATATCACGCTTGGACCTACGGACTCGACGGCCGATTGATCGGCGCGCCGCACATGGATGATGTGCCCGGATTCGATAAGGCCGATTATCCGTTGCATCGAGTGAATCTCGGAGTTTGGGAGGGATTCATTTTCGTGAACCTGGCGGACTCGGCCCCCCTCACCTCAATCCTCTCCCAAAGAGAGAGGCGGAAAAAGCAGTCGGCAAATGATGGAGGCCGCCTTCGCTCAGAAGCTACGGCGCGGCAACGTCCAGGAGATTTCATCTCCTTGGAACGTTGGTTCGCGCCGTTGAAGGGAAAATTTTCGCATTGGAACATGTCGATCTTGCAACCGGCGAAACGGATCGAGTACGACGTGCAGGCGAACTGGAAGTTGATGTTCGAAAATTATTCGGAGTGTTATCACTGCCCCGGTGTGCATCCGCAGTTGCAGAAAGTTTCGCCGTACGATTCGGCGGAGAACGATCTGCGCGAAGGCCCGTTCCTCGGCGGATTCATGAAGATCAATCCGGGCAAGAGCCTAACCACGAGCGGAGACGCATGCGCGTTGGGGATCGAGCATGATCATGAGCAAGAGGATGAGAAAGAGAGCACGCAACGCGTGTTCTATTATTCGATCTTCCCGAACATACTCCTCAGCCTGCATCCCGAATACGTGATGGTGCATCAACTCTGGCCGCAGTCGCCGGAGCGAACGTTGATCGTATGCGATTGGCTCTTTCATCCGGACGCGTTCGGCCGAAAAGATTTTCGGCCACAGGACGCGATCGAGTTTTGGGACATGACCAACAGGCAGGACTGGCATGTCTGCGAATTGAGCCAGCAAGGGATTGCTTCGCGCGCGTACGAGCCAGGGCCGTACTCGCCGCGGGAGAGCATCCCGGCGGCATGGGACGAGTATTATCTGCGCGTGATGGGTTGACGCACACCAGCAAACGCGAGCGGGCATCTGGAAACGGATGTGAGTCGTTACAATTTCGCCAGGATCTTTTTCGTGATCGATTTCTCCTGTTCAAAAGCGGTTTTCGCTGGCATGCCATGGATGCCGATCGTGAGCAACACCTGTCCCTTTAAGATGTTCATCATCTCAAGGCCGCTTTTGTCGTGGTAGAAAATGGCCTTGTCACCGATTCCATCGACCTTCGTCGATTTGCCTCCACCTACTGGGAACGCGGAGAACATAGTCTCCGCGAGATGCGGCGGAGCGTGTCTTCCCGGGGAGAACAGGTTGAGCACGAGCGCCTTGTTCCCTTTGACCGCATAATAACTCCATTCGGAGTCGTAAAATCCATCGGCGGCTTTCTTGTTCCTGCCCTCCGCATCGTTAACCGGTACGCCCAGGACCGCTTCGGCATCGGACTTGGTGATGACTTTTGAGACATCGATCTTCTCGGCCGCCGTAATTGTACCACAATAGACAAAGGCAATTGTCCAAACAGCGCAGTAAATCAGTGTTTTCTTCATGAGGTGGCTTTCGTCGAGCTAGAAAAACAACCCTAACTGTTGTTCCAGAACGAGATCAATCTTTTTGACGTGCACGCGTACGCCGTGGAGCATTCACGCATGCCGCCGCTGACCTACGCGAATTATTTAGACCTCGAGAAGCTGCTCACGCTTCAGAAGCCGCGTTCAACTCCCGCCGAACACGATGAGATGTTGTTCATCATCATCCATCAAACGTATGAACTTTGGTTCAAGCAGTTGCTCCATGAGTTTGAAAAAATAAAACGAGATTTTTCAGCGGGCGATCTTTTTGGCGCGGTCCATTCTTTCAAGCGGACCCGTACAGTCATGAAAGTGCTCGTGGCACAGGTAGACATTTTGGAAACAATGACGCCATCGTCATTTTCAAGTTTTCGTGATCGGCTCGAGACGGCATCGGGTTTTCAGTCGGTGCAGTTCCGAGAAATCGAGTTCGTCCTCGGATATAAACGCGCCTCCACTCTCGCTTACGTGAAGCCGAATTTTCCGGGATACGATCGGCTGCAGCAACTCCTCCACGAACGCACCGTGATCGATCATTTTTACGACTTTCTTGCCACGCGCGGCGCGAAAATTCCTGACGAGTTAAACAAACGCGACCTCACGCAACCCAACGGGCCTAACGAAAAGGTTCAGGAAAAAATTCTTCGGCTCTACAAGAGCGCACCTGAATGTTCGATCCTGTTCGAACTGATGACTGACTTCGACGAAGGCTTACAGGAGTGGCGTTATCGGCACATCAAGTTGGTCGAACGAACGATCGGCGCGAAGAAAGGCACGGGCGGATCGCCGGGCGTGCCGTTTCTGAAAGAATCATTGTTTAAGCCGATCTTTCATGATCTCTGGGCGATTCGACACGAAATGTGATCGCGCGCGCAGCGCCGCGAAAATCCGAATGTCGAATGACGAAATGACGAAGTTGTAGAGGCGCTCGCCGTGGCGAGCGCCTGCTTGTTAGATTCGGTGTTTGGTACAAACACCGCTACAACAATCCGAGGAATTCGCGTGCAGTTCCGGAGAGCAGTTGCGTCCTTTCGTTGGCGGAGAATTCCTTGATCGATTTGATCAGTTCGCCAGGGTGTGCTTCGCCGAGCGGAAACGGATAATCCGATCCGAAGACAATGCGTTGCGCGCCAAATAACTTGAGCAGCATTATCAAGGCATCGCCATCGTGGACGAGGGAGTCCACGTAGAAGCGCGCAGGGACGAGATCGCCCTTTTTGTTTCTGCGAGCGAGATATTTTCGCGGGTTCGTGTTGTTGTCGGTCGCGACCAGGTCTGGACGCACGTGAAACGCATGTTCGATGCGGCCGACCGTAAACGGAAAGGCGCCGCCACCGTGGGCAAAGGCGACGCGCAGCTTCGGGAAGCGGTCGAATACGCCGCCAAAGATCATCGAGCAGATCGCAAGCGAAGTTTCGGCAGGCATACCCACGAGCCATGGCAACCAATATTTCGGCATGCGCTCCTTGCCGAGCATGTCCCAGGGATGAACGAAGATCGCCGCATCGAGTTGCTCGGCCGCGCTCCAGACAGGCTGAAGTGATGCATTATCGAGGTTTAACGTGTCGATTCGTCCGAAGTGCGGGTTGGCATCCACGTGCGTGCCGATCTCCGCGCCGCGCAAACCCAATTCGCGAATGCATCGTTCTAATTCGGCTGCGGCCAAATCTGGATCCTGCATCGGGATGGTAGCCAAACCCGCGAATCGTTTCGGATGATCGCGAACGACCTCTGCGATGTGGTCGTTCAGTCGTCGAGAAAGATCCAGCGTGTCGGCCGGCTTTGCCCAGTAACTGAACATCACCGGCACCGTCGAAAGCACCTGCATCGAAACGCCTGCGCGGTCGCATTCCTCGATCCGACGCTTCGGGTCCCACACGTTATCGGTGATCTCGCGAAAGACGCGGTCGCCGATCATCATCCGCGCGCAGCACGGCTTGTAGTGATCAAGCCGGACAAATCCAGCGTAGCCGTATTTCGCATCGAGATCGGGCCAGTCGCGCGGGAGGATGTGTGTGTGCAGATCGATTTTCATTGGGTTGTAGCGTCCGCTGTCGCAGCGACTTTGATGCGCTGCGGACAGCGCCCACTACAGCGGCTTGACCGGTTCCGGCTTCGGCACCTTCGTCCCACACTTCTTGCAGGTCCGGCGCGCGTCGTCGTTCCAGAAATCGAGCATCGCCTGGCTGAAATGCTCTACGATATCCGCGCAGTCGAAATGGATGTCTTCCACCAGCGCCCCGCAATTTTCGCAATAGAAAATAACATGTTCCTTCTCTCCCGGCGGGCGGCGACGCTCGACCACCACGCCGAGTGTGTCGGGCGGCCGCTGCGGTGAATGCGGAACATTCGGCGGGATAAAAAACGTCTCGCCTTCACGGACGACGTGATCGACGATCCGGTCCCCTTCTCGCACGCGTACTTTGATGTCGCCCTTGAGCTGGTAAAAATATTCTTCTGAATCGACGAGATGAAAATCGTTCCGGGCATTTGGACCTTTGATCACCATCACAAAAAAATCCCGGCCATCGTAAAGATATCGATTGCTCACCGGGGGCTTGAACTTTTCCCGGTTCTCTTCGATCCATTTCTTTAAATTAATCGGCGGTTGCACGGTAGCCATACTGCGGAGCGTATTTCCGTCCGTGCGCAGCGTCAACGCTGGAGCGCTTTGAGGCGCCGGTGCGCACCGCGCAAACAGAGCCGGTGTGATTGTCAGTCCAGACTATGCCAACCATTATTATCAAAAGTGAAACGGCCGACATTGCACTGAGGATCGACATTTGTAGTTGAATGATTCCACTAAGCCGCAATACAGTCCGCCGGACAGTGAGACTTGATAGGTTGTTCAAAATCGCAGTGGCAGGTCTGATCGCCCTGGTCATCTGCAGCTGTGAAGAAGTTCCCCCCTATAGAGGGGGACTGCCAGGTTTTGCCGCCGGTTATCCCCCAGGGACTCCACCCGGATGGTGGGATGATGAAGGCGTTTCCGGTTCCTCGAAGATCGTCGTGCATATCGGCCAAC
Organism: Verrucomicrobiota bacterium; assembly: GCA_003219435.1. Lineage (GTDB taxonomy): Bacteria > Verrucomicrobiota > Verrucomicrobiia > Chthoniobacterales > UBA10450 > Udaeobacter. The sequence goes on from QHOW01000035.1 coordinate 5,106, forward strand.
AGAAGGCTTACTTTTACAAGGGAAAAACGTTGGTCGGTGAAACGACCGTCTCTACCGGAAAACCGGGATTCTCCACTCCGCCCGGGAGCTACACCGTTCTTTCAAAGAATGCAGATCATGTCTCGACTGTTTTTGGCGATTACGTGGATGATTATGGCAACGTCGTGAGGTTCAACATTGATGTGCGTAAGGATCGCCGGCCGCCGGGCACGCATTTCGATGGCGCGCAAATGCCGTACGCCATGTTCTTCAGGGGTGGCTACGCGATGCACCAGGGCTATGTTCCGCCTTACGCCGCGTCGCATGGCTGCATCCGCCTGCCGAGGGGAATGGCCAGACCGTTCTTCGAAAATGCCTCGATAGGTACGCCTGTGACCGTGAAAGAGTAGCTCAGATAGTCGGACGTTGCTCCTCGACTTCTCATTCTTGTGACCCCTTTTCCCGCAGCTCGTAGCTGGCCCCATCGTGGAAGCAGAACACCTGGCACCGATCTCATTATCATAGGTACCCGCGGGCACGGAGCCATGTTCGACCTTATCGTGGGCGGTGTCGCTCATGCCGTGGTTCGCGATACTCCCATTCCGGTCCTGTTGGTCCCGTTGCGCAGACACTAAATTGCTTGTCCGTGTCGCCGCTCACAGCAGCAAATGTATGCTAGAATAGGGCACACAATATGAAGCGAAGCATCATCGATGACGAACGCAGCAGTGCGATGCGATTGAGCGCTGAGGAATTACAACGTTATTCGCGCCATCTTTTGATGCCCGAAGTCACCTCGGAGGGACAGAAGCGGTTGAAGGCGGCCCGCATCTTGTGCATCGGCGCGGGCGGGCTCGGATCGCCAGCTGCGCTTTACCTGGCCGCGGCTGGCGTCGGCACGATTGGAATTGTCGATTTCGATGATGTCGATCTTTCGAATCTGCAACGGCAAATTCTGCATGGAACAAAGGACATCGGTCGCAGCAAATTGGAATCCGCGCGGGACCGGCTGCGCGACACCAATCCGGAGATTGAGATCGAATTACACAAATACCGTTTCTCCAGCGAGAACGCATCCCAACTGGTCGCACAGTACGACGTGGTCGTGGACGGATCGGACAATTTTCCTACGCGATATTTGTCCAACGACGTCTGCGTTTTTGCGCGAAGGCCGAATGTTTACGGCTCGGTTTTTCGTTTCGAGGGTCAAACAACGGTGTTCGCGCCTCACTTGGGTGGACCGTGCTATCGCTGCCTTTTCCCGGAGCCGCCTCCACCGGACTCAGTCCCGAACTGCGCGCAAGCAGGGGTGCTCGGTGTTTTACCTGGAATAATCGGAATGCTTCAAGCGATTGAGACGATCAAACTGATTGTGGGAATCGGTGAAACCCTCGTTGGACGCCTCCTTCACTTCAACGCGCTCAAGGTAAAATTTCGGGAGCTTAACCTGCGACGCGATCCCGGATGTCCTGTTTGCGGGGAAAATCCGACAATCTTTTCGCCCATCGATTACGAACAATTTTGTGGAGGACGGAACGAAGAGGCGATACCGACAATGTCCGCGCCCGAGCTCAAGCGAAAGATGGATGCGTGCGAACCATTCGAGTTAATCGATGTGCGGGAACCCTTCGAATATGAAATCGCGCGGATTGATGGCGCGAAGTTAATTCCGCTTGGAGAGATTGCAGAACGGGTGAACGAGCTACAGCGTGAACGGCCAATTGTTGTCCATTGCCACAGTGGCCAGCGCAGCGCGCAGGCCGTGCGACTGCTACAGCAGCGCGGCTTTGCCAATCTTTACAATCTCGAAGGCGGCATCGATGCGTGGTCGGACCAGATCGATCCCAGCGTGCCGAAGTATTAGACAACCGCAACAATAACAGCACTATTTTGGCTGTCATCTACTTTAGAACCGCAGCCAAATCCGCTGTGCTTGGGACGCTGCTCCATTGTTGGAGTAATTCTCCGCTTTCGTTGAAAACGAAGACGTGAAAATTCGCTGCTTCGCTCTGCCCGCCGAGCTGGGCCAAGGCTGTCCCATCAAAATCCGTCACCGTGAAGATGTCGCTTCGTGCATCACGCGCAATGTGCCTGGCATCGTACCGTGCCTGAAGCCGCTTCGCTCCTTCCTTTACGCGATGGCGCAAAAACGCGGTCGCGATCTTGCGCCCAATCGCAGTGTGTCTCGGCGCGAAGTGGATAATCGTAATCATTTTGTACCTCGGATTACCAAGGCAATAATCAGGAACGTTGTCGCCGACAGCGCGGACCTTCTCCGCGTCTTCAGCCTTGGCCAGGACTAATACGGTCATGTGACCGTCAGCCGTGGAAAGTTTGTGGCCATCAATATCGACAAAATTGAGCGCGTAGCGTTGCCCGTTCGAGAGCATCCCGTGCAGCGAGGCAGCGAGAGAGATAGACAGTCCCGTTGCGAAGAAAAATAACTGAAGTGCGCGCACGCTCACGAGTGATTCCAGTTTACCAGGGAGTTCATAAGATGAATCGTGACACTCTGCTTTCACAACATGCGTGTCGCCATTCGGACTCGGTCAAATGGCGGGGGAAAACCGTGCGCTTCACGCTCTTATTCCGAGCAACTCCTGCTGCCACGGAACCAGCAAAGATGCCGCGCGCGCCTGGTTAGCCGCAATCGCCTCGAGTGTGTTGCGTGGCGCGATAAAGGAAGGCTCGAGATTGAGTTCCTTCGCAGCGTGATCCCTTCGCCGTCGCAGCTCTTCCGTCGCGCGCACCGTTTCTGGATTAGGTCGCCTGCCGACGCGACGCCGTGAAACGGGCCATTCAGACGCAGGCAATTGCATTGCGCATTGCGCTGCCCGGTGAAACGCCTGACGTCGTCGCGAGGAAAAATGTCTGTAATCAGGATTATTCCCCGAGGCGAAACTCACTGCAGCGTTTAGTAATTCGTGATTTTGCAAAATATGAA
>QHOW01000016.1 GCA_003219435.1 Verrucomicrobiota bacterium
GCTCTCGCCGGTCGCTCTGGCGCTAATTTTTTTCTACTCACTCACGAAACGGTTCACGAGCGCAACGCACTTCTTTCTGGGCCTGGCGCTTGCCATCGCTCCGATTGGCGCCTGGATTGCGCAGACGGGACACATCGCTCCGGCACCGCTTATCCTGGGGGCCGGCGTAATTTGCTGGGTCGCCGGATTCGATCTGATTTACGCCACGCAGGATTATGATTTCGACCGACGCGAAGGCATTCGGTCGCTGGTCGTGAAACTGGGGATCGCGCACAGCCTGCGTTTGGCGCAGGTGCTGCATCTCTTCACGTTTGTGACGCTTATTGCTTTTGGCCTCGCGGCGAAGCTCGGCGCATTTTATTTCTGCGCGATGCCCCTTGCCGCCGCCGCGCTTTTTTACGAGCACCGAACCGCGCAAAAGCTTGACCTGAGCGGAATCAATCGCGCGTTTTTTCAGAGCAACGCGTTTGTGAGCGCGATTTTTCTGATTGCGGTTTGCGTTGACCGATTGCTTTAATCATCTGGGTCCTCGCCTCGCGCGAATTTTGTAGACGTCGACCTCGCTCCGCCGCCGAAGCGCTTTGGCGCGCAGGAGGCTGGGCGGCGCTGCGCGCGTGACATTAACAGCCTCAGTGCCGCCCTTCGCAGAGCGAAGCGTCTACAGAAAACCTACATCGTGTTTAACATTGCCACGCGTATCTCGTGGCGTCCGCCGTCGAAACCGGTTTCCAGCCAGATTCGGACAATTTTCAGCGCCAAATCTTCCGGGATCAGGCGCTCCCCGATGGAAAGCACGTTCGCATCATTGTGCCGCCGTGAAAGACCGGCTGACTCTTCATTCCAGCAAAGCGCGCAGCGGACGCCATGCACTTTGTTCGCCACCATTGCTTCGCCATTGCCCGATCCGCCAAACACGATCCCGCGCTCGCACTCACCGCGCGCCACCGCTTCCGCCGCTGGCCGGATGAAAAGCGGATAATCGACGGGTTCCTCGTTAAGGGTGCCGAAGTCTTTCACTTCGTGCCCGAGCGTGCCGAGCAATTCTTTTACCTTTTCCTTGTACCGAAAACCGGCGTGATCTGTGCCGAGCGAAATTTTCATTTGTTCACTTAGAAGAATCGTCGGCGGTTTGTCGAGAACGTAGCAAATCAAGGAACGGCGGCTTCCAGCCGCCGTATTCCTCGGCGCTTAGGAAAGCGCCGCTTCTTGTGTTAGCCGCCATGCACCTTGGCCAGCTCGCGCCAGATCTCTCGCTCACGTTCCGTTAGTTTCTTCGGCACGTTGATTTGAACATCGACGAAGAGATCGCCACGGTTTCCCGAGACTCCCGGCAGACCGCGTTCCCGGAGACGAAACCGCTGACCACCCTGGGTACCCGGCGGAATTTTAAGGCGCACATTTCCTTCGAGAGTTGGGACAAGCAGCTCGCTGCCCAGCACGGCGCGCCACGGCTCAATCTTCACTTCGTGAATCAGATCGCTTCCCTCGACTGAAAAATCTGGGTGGCGCGCCAGCCGCACGCGTAGAAAGAGATCGCCGCTTTTTCCTCCGCGAACGCCCGCTTCGCCCTGGCCGGCCAGCCGGATACGCTGCCCTTCGTGAACGCCACGCGGAATTTTCACCTGATATGTTTCCACCTTGTTCGAACCGGCGCGGCGCAGCGACACGGTCCTCGTTGATCCGTGCAGGGCTTCCTCCAGCGTGACCATGATATCGGCTTCCACATCGGCGCCGCGCTCCGCTGTTGCCTGCCGTCCGCCAAATCCGCCGAAAGCGGATCTCCCGCGACCGCCGCCGAAAAACGCTTCGAAGAAATCGCTGAAGCCGGTTCCGCCAAATTCGAACTGGACCCCACCGCCATCGCCACCCCATTGATAAAATCCGCCTTCCGACGGCTGTGCGCCCCATTGCGGGGGCGGTTGAAATCCGCCCGGCCTGTTCCAATCCGCCCCGAGCTGATCGTACTGCTTCCGTTTTTCCGGATCACCTAGCACCTCGTAGGCTTCGTTGATTTCCTTGAATTTCTCTTCGGCGGCCTTTTTGTCCTTAGCCACGTCAGGATGGTGTTTTCGCGCCAGCTTGCGAAACGCGCTGCGAATTTCGTCACTGCTAGCTGTTTTCGGCACACCGAGTGTCTCGTAATAATCTCTAAACTGCACTGCCATCGGGTCTCAACCTTGTGCCTCCGCGCAATTCGCGCAACCTTCACTCGATGCGTGAGCTCGGAAAATTCGTGGTCATCATTGGCGTCATCATGACGCTCGTGGGACTTGTTCTCTGGAGCGGCTTCGCACCAAAATGGCTGGGACGCTTGCCGGGCGATATCCGGATCGAACGCGAACATTCCGCATTTTATTTTCCCATTGTGACCTGCATCATCCTCAGCATTGTCCTGAGCTTGTTCTTGTCGATCTTCTCAATTTTCCGGCGCTGATGCCAGCGTCGCGCAAACGATTCGACCTGAATCGGCATGTTGCCAAGTTGCTGCAATGCCGGCGGTGCCCGCGCATGCAATCAACGCCCGTCTCCGGCGGAGCGATTGTAAGTGACGTGATGCTAATTGGTCAGGCGCCTGGGCCGAGAGAACCGGTGCTGAGACGACCCTTCGCGCACACTGCCGGCAAAACTCTCTTCCGCTGGTTCGAAGAATTCTGCGGAATGAATGAAGCCACCGTCAGATCCACAATCTATTTTGCGGCGGTTTGCCGCTGTTTCCCCGGCAAAAATTCCAGCAGCGGCGATCGCGTTCCCGCGCCGAACGAAATCCGTAACTGCTCATCGTGGATGGGTAAGGAGATCGCAATTTTACGGCCGCATCTCATAATTCCCGTCGGCCGATTAGCCATCTTGCAATTCGTCGACTGCGGGAAATTAGAGAAAGTGATCGGCCGCAAGTTTCGAGTCGAACGCGCAGGGCACCACTTCGACGTGATACCATTGCCGCATCCCTCCGGCGCATCGCCCTGGCACAAGATTGCGCCCGGAAAACGATTGCTCGAACGCGCGCTCAAATTGATCGCGCGCCATCCGGCGATGAAGGATCTGGCCGGTAGATAAGCGCTGATTATCTGGGTAGCGCACGCGTCTCGCGTGTTGGCGAGCGCGTCGTCGCGATCGCGACCTTTTCTTCCCTTTCTTCCTATAAGGCAGCCCGACTGTCCCAATGGAAAAGTTCGTTTCGGCGCGACACCGAAACCAGCACGCGAGATGCGTGCTACCCCAGAGATTTCATCGACGCTGAACGCTGAAACGCCCAATTTGAAAAGGTCGCGCAGAAAGTGGTCTGGATTTCGATATTGGACGTTGGGCGTTGGGCGTTGGACGTTTCCGAATGTCATTGAGCATTCCAACGCGTTCTGAAATTAATGAGTCCGACAAGTGGGACCTCATGCATCTCTTTGCCGAGGTGAGCAAATGGCAGAAGGATTTTGCCTGGCTCAAGCGGACCTACCCGAAGCTTCAGGAGTGGAAGGGCAAAGCAGGGGAATCGTCGCAAACGCTAGCTACGGTGCTTGAGTTTGAGAAATCGCTCGAGCTCAAGATGGAGCGTGTTTATCATTACGCGTCGCTGCAACTCGCGGAGGACAGCACAAACAACGAATACCTGACGCGGATTGGGCAGGTTCAGAATCTGCTCACGAAAATCGGTGAAACGGCGGCGTTCGTTGTTCCGGAAATCCTGGCGATCGACGATGAAACGTTTGAAAAATTCATAACCGATCCTGCGCTGGCCGACTGGCGGGTCAAATTGCACAAAATTCGGCGGATGAAGCGGCATGTGCTCTCGGTGCCTGAGGAACGCATTCTCGCGCTGGGGAGCGTTGCACTCAGCGGTTACGACGACACCTTCTCACAGCTAACTGACGTGGACATGAAGTTCGGCGTCGTGATCGATGAGACCGGCCGCGAGAAACCGCTTACGCAAAGTTCGTTCAGCTCATTCCTGGTGAAACGCGATCATGAACTGCGCAAGCGCGCCTTTCATCAATTCTACGCGGAATTTCAGGACCATCAGTATACGCTTGCCGCGTCGCTTGCCTATTCGGTGAAGGCAGATGTCTTTCACGCTTGCGCCCGGCATTACCCATCGGCGCTGGAGGCTGCGCTTTTTCCGGATGATGTTCCGGTTGCAGTTTACGACGGATTGATCAGATCGGTCCGTGCGAATTTGAAGCCGCTCTCTCGCTATTTCGACCTACGCCGCCACGCGCTCGGGTTGCGCGAGCTGCATCACTACGATACTTACGTTCCGCTGGTTCCGGAAATTGAAACGCGGACCAGATTCGATCAGGCAGTTGAGACAGTTTTGGCCGCGCTGGGTTCTCTTGGGAAAGAATATGTCGATATTCTGCAGCAAGGTTTTCGCGGGCGCTGGATAGACCGTTACGAGACGAAAGGCAAACGCAGCGGCGCGTTTTCATCCGGAAGCTACGGCGCGCCGCCCTATATCCTGATGAATTACAAGGAGGATGTCTTCGCCGATGTTTACACGCTGGCGCATGAGGCTGGTCACTCCATGCACAGCTGGTTCGCGCAGAAATCGCAGCTGTTTCAGGACTACGAGTACCCAATTTTCCTGGCCGAGGTCGCATCGACATTCAACGAAGAGCTGCTTACGCATCATCTACTTGAGAAAACGAGCGATCCGAAGATGCGCGCTTATATCATCAATCGGCAGATCGATGATCTGCGCGGCACGCTTTTCCGGCAGACGATGTTCGCTGAATTTGAGAAAGTTATCCATGCCATCGAGGAAACCGGCGACGCGCTTACGCTGGATGTTTTCAGATCGGAGTATCACAAACTTCTCGAGACCTATTTTGCCGAAAATTTCGTGCTGGATGCCGAGCTCGATCTGGAATGCCTGCGCATCCCGCATTTCTATCACGCGTTCTATGTCTATAAATATGCGACTGGGATTTCTGCCGCCGTTGCGCTTTCGCAGCGCGTGCTTTCCGGTGAACCGGGAGCCGTGGAAGCCTATCTTAATTTCCTGCGTTCTGGTGGCTCGAAATTTCCGCTCGAAACTCTTAGAGCCGCAGGCGTTGACATGACGACCCCTGCGCCCATTGAAAGCACACTTCGATTGTTTGAGCGACGCCTCGACGAATTGGAAGCGCTGTTGGTATAACCAAGGAGCGGCGGCTTTCTTGCCGCCGAGAATACCAAAAGGCGGCGCTTTGGAAAGACGCCGCTCCTTGCTTACCGTCTCTCGATGGAACAAATGCCAGACGACCTTCGCGAGCGCTTGATCCCGTTGTTCCAACAAAATTTCGAGAAGTTTGGCGAGCTTGGAGCTGCTGTTTCAGTTTGGCAAAATGGAAAACCGATTATCGATCTCCATGGCGGATTCTGCGATGCTCGTCGCGAGAAACCGTGGACAGATGAGACCCTTGTCCTCATCTGGTCTGCCACGAAGGGGATCGGCAGCGCCTGCGTTCTGCACGCGTTGCAAGAACATAACATCGACATTAACCAGCGGGTCGCAGAGTTCTGGCCCGAGTTTGCTCAGTCTGGCAAAGAAAGAATCACGCTGTCGCAGTTGCTTTCACATCAAGCTGGGCTTTGCGCTTTGGGTCGCCGAGTTGACGTGCTCGATTACGGCGCAGTCGTTCAAACGATCGAAGCGCAAAAGCCATTGTGGCCGCCTGGAACTGCTCATGGTTATCACGCCCGCACCTTCGGCTTTCTTCTCGACGAGCTTGTGCGTCGCATCGCTGGAAAAACTTTATCGAATTATTGGCAGGAAACTTTTGCCGAGCCGCTCAATCTCGATCTTTGGATTGGCTTGTCCGGAAAGGAAAATCCGCGGGTAGCGACGATTTACGCTGCGAAAAGTGGTCCGGCAGCTGCCGGACCGGAGCCAAAACAATTCTATCTGGATCTCGCGACGCCCGGCACTTTGGCGCGCAAGGCGTTCACTTCGCCTCACGGATTACAGGCGATCAGTAAGATGAATGATCCTGCGATTCGCGCGAAACCGATTGTTTCCTTTGGCGGGATTGGCAGCGCCTCAGCGCTGGCAAAATTCTATTCCATGCTTGCGAACCGCGGAGAATTCGATGGTCAGACTTTTTTCTCAGAAAAAACAATCGGATGGATGACAAGGACTCTGGCGGACGGCATGGACCGCGTTTTTCAAATACCGACGGCGTTTTCCGCCGGATTTATGAAAGATTCACAAAATGCGGCGCGAAGAATTTTCGGTCTGTCACAGGATGCCTTCGGACATCCTGGTGCCGGAGGCAGCCATGCCTTTGCCGATCCGGAAAACAAACTCAGTTTCGCGTACCTCATGAACCGAATGGAACAAAAGGTCCTGCCTAACGAAAAATCATTGCGCCTCGTGGACGCGATTTATGATCTTCTGCCGAAAACGTAGTACAAGCATCTCGCTTGCGATTCTTCCAAACGCAACCTGGCAGGTCGACTTACCTTCGGCGGTCATAGACCGCCACTACAGGCTATTCGCCCATTATCGTGATCGAAACCTTTCGCCGATGCGGGGCGCGGCGATGCTCGAACAGGAATATACCCTGCCAGGTTCCAAGCTGCATCTTGCCGTTGATAATCGGGACTGTCTCGCTTGTGCGCGTCAGGGCCATGCGGATGTGCGACGGCATGTCATCGCTGCCTTCCGAACCGTGAGTAAAGTAATCAGCATCTTCCGGCACCAAACGATTGAAAAATTCCTCTAGGTCATGTCGCGCCGTCGGATCGGCATTTTCCATGATGATGACGCTGCAACTGGTGTGCTGAACAAACACCGTGACCGTCCCATTGCGTAAACCGCGCTTGTCGATCTTTGCCTGGACAGCGTCGGTGATTTCGTAGGTCCCTTTGCCAGTGGTGCGAACCTCGAGTTGATCATGGTGGATGCGCATTGGATCAAGGAGCGGCGGTTTCCTAACCGCCGAAAATAAAAACAAAAGTGGCGCTTTGGAAAGCCGCCACTCCTTGATGCAAAAGTAGCGCGTTGATCTTTGTTCCCGGTAGTGGCCTAATAACGTGCCGATGCGAGGGGATCTCGAGCGCGTGCTGTTTGATGAGCCGGCAATTAACCGCCGCCTGGATGAGCTCGCTGAGCAGATTTCAAATGATTATCGCGATCGAGACTTGACCGTGATCGCGGTCTTAAACGGAAGCATGATGTTCATGGCGGATTTGCTCAGGCGGATTCCACTGCCCTTGAAGCTGGATTGCCTGAGCGTGGCAAGCTACCACGGAAAAACGCAAGGGAGCGGCGAGGTCATTTTTAAGCAGGTCGCGCTTCCCGATGTGATCGATCGGGACATTTTGATTCTGGATGACATTCTGGATAGCGGCCACACGCTCGCAGCCATTCGCGAGAAATTGGAAACGGCCAAACCGCGAAGCATTCGCGTGTGCGTTTTGCTGAGCAAAAAGAAAAAGCGTGCCCAGCAGATCGTTGCAGACTATTTGGGTTTCGAAATCGAAGACGAATTCGTGGTGGGTTTCGGGCTCGATTTCATGGAAGGTTATCGCAACCTTCCCTGTATCGGTGTGCTACGGAAGGAATTGATGGCGCGAGCGAGCAGATGAAGGTGCGAGTGCATTTTTACGCGCAACTGCGCGATCTGGTTGGAATTCGTGAGCAAGACGTTGAACTGCTGGAGGGAGCGGCTATTCGCGATTTGTTGGAGGAAATTTACGCGCAACTGCCTGCGCTGCGCGCGCATGACAAGAGCATTTTGATTGGCGCAGGCGTGGAA
>QHOW01000017.1 GCA_003219435.1 Verrucomicrobiota bacterium
CAAATGTAATTTTGTGAGATAATCAGGATGCGAATTCTTGTCCGTTGGATCGGTGCCACCCTGCCATTCGTCGAGGTTGGTGAAGCCGTCATCATCGGGATCTTGATCGAGCACGTCGCCATTCTCGATCGGCAGGGCAAATTGTTCGAACCAGTCGTTCGGCACTGGCGGATGGACCTGTGTGTTTTGCAGGGTTGCCGGCAGACCATTTGTTCCGATGAAATGTCTTTCCGGAACGAAAAGTCCGGAGCGCGTGCTGGCTTTCCATTGCGCCGGGTGCTCGAGCTCCTTTGCAGCGCGATCAAGTTCAACCGCAACGGCGGGCGGCGAGGCAGCTTTTTGCGGCGGCGCCTGCTGCGGGATCAGGCGGTTCCCGAACTGGATGGCGTTCCACCAAATCCAAATCGCGGAAATGAAAAGAAAGATCGCCGCCGCGATGAGCGTGACGCGGTCGTAATGCACTTTAATCCAATCCATGGGCTTCACTGCGATCAATCTTTAACCACGAATGATATCACAATGACGAACTCCGAATGACGAATGACGAAGGAATGTATTCTTCTGCCATGATCTCTGGATTTCGTCACTCCTCATTCGTCCCTGGTTATTCTCTTCGCTTGCTCCTCCAGATCTTGCAGAAGATTAGATGGAGTTCTTTGGCTTCGACCCAAAGCTTCCGTGCTTCCGATTTTAGCTTCGGCTAGCGCAAGCCGCCATGCGCAGAAAATGCTTGGTCTCACGCGCCTCTTTTTTACAGGTCCCGATGTTTTTCAAAAATTCCTTTTTCGACACTGCATCGTCGGCTTCGACGTAGTTGGCTCCCACGCTCGTTCCGGCACCGACGAGTTGACTAATGATTCGGCTTGTCACAGCGGTCTGCGGAATAGTCTTCGCAAAATCAACTACTGCCTCTCCAAATCGCGCGGTCCGCTCCTCCAAATTGTAAACGGGTTGTGTGCCGGGCTCCTCTCGGACAAACGGAATTTGGTTATCATACCAAAAGGAATCCTCATCTTGTTGCGTGTTTTCAGATTTCGTCATCGTTTACTGACTCGAATCTTCGGCGGTAATTCGTCATTCGGCATTCGAATTTCGTCATTGCAATGCCATCCGTGTTATCCGTGCAATTCGTGGTTAGAACATAAATCGCACCATCTCGATCCGGGCGGAGATTTCGATATGCTCGTTGCCAACGATGAAATTCAATGCCGTTTCGGTAGGAGACGGAGTTGCCTCTGAAGTTTTTTCGCGCGGCGGACCTTTGTCCTTTTCATTGTGCACATACAAAGTGCGAATGATGAAAAATTGTCCAGTCGAATTCGCGATCTCGTTCAAGACTTTTCGCGCCGCGGCCGGCGCTGCCTTAAACGTTAGATCAACAACGTTGCGCTCCACCAGGGTCGCAGTGCTGGGAGTCGCGCCCGGCTCGGCCGGTTTGGCCGACTTTTGTCCGCGCGGTGGACTCCCCTTTCGCGCGGGAGCGGGAGTGGGCTTTGGAACCAGAGTACGCGAAGCTGCGCCTTGTTCCGGCAACGGCGCGCGGTGAAAAGAAGTTACGCCGTCTACTTTCGCGTCCAGCAGGATATTTATCAGCATCTGGATCTGCGACAGCTCTTGTCCGAGGAGCGGCGCGACGGCTGTTTTCGGCATGGCGGTAGTAAATTCATCAAAACCGAGCTGAAATTTGTCGGGGAGCTTCACGTTGTTTGTGCGCGCCCGGTTGAGTGTGGCGATGACCGCCTGGCGCAAACGCGATTGAAATTCGTTGGGCGCCAGCGGCGGCGCGGGAGCGACCTCTTTCTTTAATTCTTCTTTGAACTTGTCCAGCGCGGCGCTGTAATTCTCGAGGTAAACTTTCAATTTGCGATAATTGACATCGTTGGGGAACGGATCGAGATGCTGGAGCCGGCTGCGTTCCGCCGCTGCCTTGTCGAATACTTGTCTGGCATCACTCCATCTTGCCCTGGTCCAGTACAAGAGAATCCCCGCACACAAGACGCAAAGTCCGAAGGCAATCAGAAACATGCCGAGCCAACGATTTTGCTGAAACCATTTCATGGAACTAACCACGGATTACTAACCACGAATGGACACGAATTCACAAAATGACATTGGAATTTTGCTGCTCCGGGGAGCACAGGCTGCCAGCCTGTCGTCGTCGGCAGCTTGCCGACGACTCCGGCGACGACCACAAACGCGCTAAGCCAACGATTTTGCTGAAACGATTTCATGACATTCACCGCGGATCATACGGACAGCACGGATTCAAAAACTCAGGCATGAGATGTAACCACGAATGGACACGAACAAAGCATGAGGAACCACGGATTACACGGATAGCGCGGATAAGGAAGCGCACGCGCCTCGCGTGCAGGTGGAGCCTGTCCTGAGCGTAGCCGAAGGGGCGCCCTTCGCCGAAACACCCTGCGCGCAACTACCCGAACAAAACTGTAGAACCCGAACAAGTTCGCGATCGCGAGGGCGCCATCGCCAGCACGCGAGGGCGCGTGCGCTCCCCAGAAAGTACGCTACCACGACTAGCGAGATGCGTGTGCCATCCATAAGATTCCTTTTCGTCATTCCCTCGTCATTCGGCATTCAGATTTCGTCATTGTCCCTGCTCATCCGTGTTATCTGCGCCATCCATGGTTAAACTTCTGAAACCATTTCATGGCATCTTCACCGGCTTGCGCAGTGCCAGTTGAAGCTCGTACGGAAACGCCCACTCCGTGTCGTTTGGCACCGAATTGGATTTGATTACCCGCTCGGGAGTTTTTGGGTCGATGGTGAAAAATGGCGACGCCGCCAGATTGCGAAAGTAATCGAGGACGATTTCCTGTTGTTTCGGATTATATAAATAGAGACCGCGCACCAGTATGCCATCAATGGACGGTCCACTCGTGCTCGGCGTTTTTGTTTTTGATCTGTCCGCCGGAGACGCCTGGTTTGCCGGCACCAGAGCAGCCGCCTTTTCCGTGGTGCGCTTTTCAGCCGTTCCGAGCACATTTCCACCGGAGGTAGCGGCGAGCTCGGTGATCCAGATGTCTGCTTCCGGCAGACGCGAATTTAAGTCTTCAAGAAGTTCCGGCCAGAAGTTGCGATCGTTAACCGCCGCGATCAGCGGCGTAGCGATATTGTCGAGTGACGCCACTTCCTTTTTAAGTTTATCGAGCCGCGTTTCGGCAGCCCGCAGGGTGTTGTTCTTTTGTTGCAGCGCCTCGGTGCTTTGCCGTGTCACCTGCGCCGCTCGCGTGTAGTAAGCCGACCAGCCGAGCAATGCGACAACAAAGGAAGCCGCCGCCGCGATGAAAAACGGCCGCCGTTTTTCTAGTTCCTTCCTCCGTACCACGCTCGCCGGGAGCAGAGTCAACTCCATCGGACAGATGGTGACGCTGCGGAGGGCCAAGCCAACGAGTTCCCCAAGCAAATGAGCTGAACGCGTCACTTGTGGCACATTCGCCGACTCCGATACGGTCACGTTTTGGAGTGGATTAAAAAACTCGATCGGCAACTGTAGTTTCTCGTGAAAAAACTCGCGCATGTACGGCATGTCGGCGCTACTGCCGCAAAGGAAAACGCGGTCTGGCCGGCTTCCCTGTTGTTGCGCGCGGTAATGGCTGATGGAGCGCATCAGCTCGGCGTGCAGCCGGGTCATGGTGGCGCGCGCGATCTTTGAGACACGGGCAACATCCGCGTCTGCCGGCTCGGCATAGGTGCCGCCCAGACTGACGAAGCCGTCCCGTCTCTTACGCGATTCAGCCTCCCCGAAAGACTCGCCAAATTCCCTGGCGATTGCGGCCGTGATCGAGTTGCCGCCAATGGGAACGCTGCGCGAAAAGAACTTTCCGGGTTCGATAAAGAGCACGTTGGTCGTCCGCGCGCCGATATCCACGAGCAAAGAACAACCGGGGATGTTGCTGTAGTTATATCTAAAAGCATTGTACAGGCCCATCGTGGCAAGGCCGATCTTGTTCGCGCGCAATCCGGATTCTTCGACTGCGGCATTAACCCCTTCGAGATACTCGGCCTTGACCGCGACAATTACGACTTCGACCTGCTCGCCCGGTGCGCCACCAATGAGCTGGTAATCCCAAACGACTTCATCAATCGGGAATGGGACATTTTGCTGCGCCTCGAATCCGATGACCCGCTCGATTTTCTCCTGATCCACCAAAGGCAATTTGACAAAACGTGCGAAGGCCGATTGCGCAGCAATCGCGTAGTTGACGCGCCCGTGTTTGATGCGCAGCTCATCCATCATTTCGCGCAAGGCACCGGTGATCTGCGAGTGACGCGCTTCCTCATTGGTCAAGTCCGCGGGAATTTGGCGCAGCCGATAGTCCACCAGCACCAGGCCGCCATGGGGTTGCATTCGAAATTCCGCCAGACCGATGGTCTGCGAACCAAGATTAAGACTGATCAGGCGCGTCGGGATAGGCATCTTGTAAAAGCTCCAGGCTCCAAATCCCAAACAAATCCCAAGGAAATCTCAATGTCCAATTCTCAAAGCACCTCGATAAACACGCATTTCATTTTGGTCATTTGGAATTTGGAATTTGCTTGGAGCTTGCAGGGTCTAGGCTTCTACGACGAGATCGATGCGGATTTAACCATGAATACGAACAAGCATCAGAAACCACGGATTACACGGATAGCACCGATGAGAAAAAATGACGAAATCCGAATGACGAAGGACGAAGGAATAACGAAGCTCGAATTCTTTCGCGTCTATTCGTGCCTGCCGGCCGTGGCGGGTGATTCGCGGGCAGATCTGCTTTTTCTCTCGCATCCGTGCTATCCGCAATGCTATAAGCGAAAATCGTCGCAGCTCGCGAAGATTTTTTAAGATGGTTGACCGAAGCCACAGATTTCCAACCACTAATGCACACGAATAAACACGAACCTACAGCCTCTCTATTAGTGTCCATTGGTGTCCATTCGTGGTTAAAACTTCGGTTGCGGCGAAGCCGCTGCGTGCAATCCGTGGTTTAAAATTTTGGAAAATCCGCGCTAACGCGCGGTTTTGATTTGTTCGTAACGATCCCAGTAAAGCGGGGCAAAAGGTGTTTGATCCTTGTTTAGAACCAGCCCGGAAACCTGCGGCAGCGCCGCATACCATTGTGGCTGTGCACGGTTGAGACTGGCTTCCGCTTTCACGTCGCCCCCTTGCACAATCTGCACCGCAATGTTCTGAATTGAGTTCTCGGTAATCGGCCTGTTAATCGCAAAACGCGCTAGTGCGCGAGGCGGTACGTACATGACCGAGCGGTTCTCGCGGCCTGCCGGGACATTTACATGATTCACCTCACCGGTCAGCAATGTTCCATTAAAGAGAATGTAATACTTGAACGTCAGCTCATTGGTTAATTCCGGCCTCGCCCCAAACTCAACCTCCACTTCCAACCAGCGATCGCGCTGGCTCGTTTGGTATTGTGGCGCGCCGGTGTAAGCGAATTGCGGCGCCGGAATTAGCTTCCTGGTGATTTTGGTAATCTGAAAATCGGCCGCCGGGCGCGTCTGTGCAGAGACAATGAGCGGGAGTAAAACGGAAAATGCCACGATCGAGATTGCTCTCATGCTAAAAATCCTAAATCCCAAGAAACCAAATCCCAGGCAAACCCCAAGCCCAAAATCTCAATGGCGCGCATATTGTTTTACTGATTGAGGTTTGGATCTTTCCTTGGAGCTTGGAACTTGAGATTTGGAGGTTCCCCGCATGGTCGGACGATGCGCGTCTTAGAAATTCCAATTCCGGCGCGTCCTACCAGGCCACCTAATTACCTTGGACCAGTGAACGAGCCGAACCGCGGGAGGCGTCCGTTCGACTCTTCGTATGCCGCGCCGACCATGATATGGAATTTTTCGTTGCCGACTTCGCCCAGAAAATAAGTCTGCATGATCTCGCGACCGAATTTGCCACTCGAGCGTCCGTAGAAAACACCGAGTTCTCCACTGCAATAAATCGGACTCAACGGCGAACTCACGATCTCGGAGGGCGAATCCTTCCCATCTAACGGAGCAGCGATTGCCTGCTCTACGTCGGCGGCACTTGGCAGGTCATCCTGAAAATAATCGAGCGGCGCCATTCCTATCGAGCCCAGTTCGTCCAAAACGGGCAAGCGTTGTTCGTCCAAGAAGGACAACATCAGAAGATCATCACTGAGAGCCGAATCACGTATCCCGCTGAGAACTTGCGGCCGAGAGAGAGTCAGCCTGGCAGGAGTGTCCAGTGCGCTGGGGCGCAATTGTCGGAGCGCGGTAGTTTGAGCTTTGCTCCGCTCGATACGGCTTGTTTGCTGCGCCGCCAGGGGAAGGCAAAAACCGAAAAAGCCAAGCCCGAGAATGAGGGCGCTCTTGATCATTAGAGAATTCATAGCCGAACAGCATCGAACGCGAGCGAAATTTTATGCGGCGTCGTGGCTGTAGTGTGCGCTGTCCTCAGTGCACTGGAGCTTAGGAGAGCAAAACAGATCCCCTGAAGACAACGGACGCTACAGGGCGATTTGCGTATTACGGCCACAGGGGCCGAAGGCGCGGATCAACGCTTTAACGATTCAACGTGGCGAAGCCAAAGCTTCCTTAAAATACTCAATCGTCTTTTTGATTCCTTCTTCGAAATCGACACGTGGTTGCCAGTCGAGGACCTCCTTCGCGCGCGTGATGTCCGGCTGACGCACCTTCGGATCGTCCACGGGCAAGGGCTTGTAGTCGATTTTTGATCTTGTGCCGGTGATACGGATAATCTCATCGGCGAATTGTTTGATTGTCATCTCGCGCGGATTACCAAGGTTAACCGGCTCGTGATAATCGCTCATGGCCAGATTGAAGATTCCGTCAATCAGATCGGATGCGTAACAGAACGAGCGCGTTTGGGAGCCGTCGCCAAAAACGGTGAGTGGCTGACCATTCAGAGCCTGGCCAATGAACGCCGGAACCACGCGGCCATCGCGCAGCCGCATTCGCGGGCCGTAGGTGTTAAATATGCGCACGATTTTGGTGTCCACTCGGTGATAACGGTGATACGCCATGGTCATTGCCTCGGCGAAACGCTTGGCCTCATCGTAAACACCGCGTGGCCCGATCGGATTGACGTTGCCCCAGTAATCTTCCCTTTGCGGATGCTCGAGAGGATCACCGTACACCTCCGATGTGGATGCGAGAATGAACGTGGCCTTTTTGTCCTTGGCGAGACCGAGCGTATTGTGGGTGCCGAGCGCGCCTACTTTGAGCGTGGGAATCGGGAGTTCGAGATAATCAATGGGACTGGCCGGCGAGGCGAAATGAAAAACGTAGTCGATCTTTTCTTCCGGGAGGAAGATGAAGTTGGAAACGTTGTGCTTGATGAAACGGTAATTTTCGCTTCCCGCCAGATGTCCAATGTTCGCCGTATTGCCGGTGATTAGATTATCTATCGCGATCACGCGATGACCCTCCGCCAGCAACCGATCCGTCAAATGCGACCCCAGAAAACCAGCGCCGCCGGTGACGACGGAAACGGGTTGCGATCGTGCGGGCATGGGTGGTGTTATCTAACGATGAGCAAAAAAATGCGAGCACGATTTCCGCGCTAGGGTTCCGGGGAGCCCAGGCTGCCAGCCTGTCGTTGCCAGCAGTTTGCCGGCAACCCTCGGAGACACGGACGGGATCGGGCAATGCATCTCCGCAGGCTGCCGAGATGAACAGGCTGACAGCCTGTGCTCCCCGGCATTCCGAAGAGAAAATAAATAGTGCGATGGTCACAGACCGCCGCTACAGAATTAGCACATGCGCATCTTATCCGGAATACAACCCAGCGGCGTGCTGCACATCGGCAATTATTTCGGCATGATGCGGCCGGCGATTGCGCTGCAAGCCGAGGGCGAAGCGTTTTATTTCATTGCCGAATACCACGCGCTCACCAGCGTCCGCGATCCACAGGCGTTGCGTGAAAATTCGCGTCGTGTCGCGCTCGATTTTCTGGCGTGCGGCCTCGATCCAGAGCGGGCCGCGCTTTTCCGTCAATCCGATGTGCCGCAAGTCACCGAGCTGGCCTGGATTTTATCGACGGTTGCGCCAATGGGTCTGCTCGAGCGGGCGCATTCTTATAAAGACAAACTCGCCCGGGGAATGGCCGCGACAGTTGGCCTCTTTGATTATCCGGTGCTGATGGCGGCCGATATTCTGATTTACGACAGCGACATTGTTCCAATCGGCAAAGATCAAAAACAGCACATCGAAATCACACGCGATCTGGCGGTGAAGATGAACGAGACATTCGGCCAGATTTTCAAATTACCCGAGCCGCGCATCCAGGCGGCGACGGAAGTTGTCCCGGGCATTGACGGCCAGAAGATGAGTAAAAGCTACGGCAATAACATCGACATCTTCGGCGACGAAAAGGAAACCCGGAAACGTGTCATGAGCATCGTGACCGATTCCACGCCCGTGGAAGCGCCGAAAGACTCCTCAAGATCCACAATCTTCAAGCTCTACTCGCTGGTTGCTTCACAAAACGAAGTTGCAGAGATGCGCGAACGGTTTCAAAAAGGCGGCGCCGGTTACGGCGATTTCAAAAAACAACTCTTCGAAAAACTCTGGGATTATTTCGCGCCAATGCGCAAACGCCGGGAAGAAATCCTGGCCGACAAAACGTACATCGACGATGTCCTCAGGCGCGGCGCAAAGCGCGCGAACGAAGTTGCCGATCAGGTCATGGAGCGCGTGCGAGCTGCTGTCGGGCTGTAACCTGCTTGGCTGGGAGCCGGCAGTATGCGAACTTCAGACAGAGATGAAACCGGTCGTTAACGTAGAAGAAACAATTGGAAAGACGGTTGGCCGGCGCGGGCCACCAAATCCGTTTTCTTTGCGAGGGGAAACAAAGGAAGATATGCGGGCTTGGCGTCGGGCGTTTCCTACCCCATTCGTTCCGAAGGGCGTCTACCGATTTCGCTCCCATGAAGAAGCCGACAAATGGATGCTAAAGATGATCGCACGTCCCGCGATACCGACTCCGGCGAGCTAGAACCGCGCGCGCCCGCGCTCGAGGACTTGATCGAGCTTTGTCGGGAGCTGAACAAAAAAGGCGCGCGATACGTTGTTGTCGGTGGTTTTGCCATTCGTGCAGCTGGTTACGTGCGACGGACGATGGATATCGATCTCGTGATCGACACGGCACTAAATAACGAGGCACTTGTTTATGAAGCGTTGGAGGTTTTACCCGACAAAGCCGTTCGCGAACTCAAACCCGGCGAGGTTTCACACTACAGCGTCGTCCGTGTTTGCGATGAAGTGATTGTCGACCTGATGAAATCGGCGGGCGGGATCGAATACGGCGAGGCTGCCAAAGATGTGATCGTCCATGAAGTTCAAGGGGTCCCGATTCCATTTGCGTCGCCTCGGCTGTTATGGCGAATGAAGAAGCCAACGCATCGGGCGAAAGACGCGGGCGACTTGGTTTTTCTACAACAATATTTCGACGAACGAGGCGAAGAACCGCCTAAGGTGTAAGTCGCTCAAATAAAATCGCCCACTAGTAATGAAGCGCAGCGCGTCTGCGCAGGCTTGCCATAGTCCGGCAAGCCATCGCATCTAACTAGCGCTCCTGTGTTGGCGTGGCTCGGCTGAGTCCGCGATTCGCGTTGGCAATGTTCGCGCACCAGCTCGTTTTAATCAACAAAACCTGGATCGACAAGGTAAGTGCGGCGGCCACAGACCGCCGCTACAGTTGCTTGATGGCCACGGTGCGTTTTCACATTGTTCCGAACGCGAGAGCAAACAAGGTCGTGGGAGAGCATGGCGATGCGATTAAAATCAAGGTGCGCGCTCCGGCAGTCGAAGCAAAGGCGAATGCCGCGCTGCGTGGTTTTCTGGCCGAAGAATTAAGGATCCCAGAAAGGAATATTGTGTTGGAGCGGGGCCAGAAATCGCGTGACAAACTGATTAGCATCGAAGAATTAAGCGAGGAAGAGGTGCGACGCCGTTTGCTTCCGACAGCGAATCAAAAATAGTTGTTTACATTCTTTTTTCGCCCAATTGTGGGGCGTCTCACACAGATGCACTTGCAATTGGGCGATAGGAAATTTTTGAAACCGCTTCTCGTGAAACTGCGAGATATAGGCCCGCAGGGTACTCAGATTAGGATGTCTTTGTTCCGCCTTATCGCGACAAGAATTCTTCCGACCGCGGAGCTTGGCTCTCAGCGACCTTGAGTTTGACGGCGTGGCGGTTTGGTTTGCTCGGGTGCCTTCTTTTCAGCCTTTGCGGCGCTGTCCCGGTAAAATAAGATGCCGTGTGCCCGTAAATTAGTGACGAGCGCGTGCAGATCGTTCGCTAACTGCTGATCATTTAAAAGCGCGGCTACCAAACCTTTTCCCTGGGTTGCGCTGTTCAGCACTTTGCGCACGTCAGCTATTGCATTTTGCAAACTGTCGGCTGCTTTTTTTGCCGAAGTCATGGTTGAATCTGCCTGCTCGATCACGGCATCCAATTTTTTTGAGGATTCTGCCAGAGCGCCAGTGGCTTGATTCAAATGCTCCATGCTGGCTTTCAGATTTTCCATGTTCGCTGAGGAGAGTGTTTCTTGATTCAAGCGATTCACAGTCGTGTCGATCTTTTGCACGGTCCCGCGGAGATCGTTCACCAGCGCGCCGCCTTCGCGCGTGAGATCGTCAATGCCAGTTTCTCGCGCGCCGCTGATGTGGGTGTTTGGCGCGAGAAACGCCTTCGGCTGCCCGGGGGGCAGCACCACGTTTACGAACCGATCGCCGAGCAGACCGGAACTTCCGACGGTGAATTTGCTTCCTTCAGGAATCTTAATGTAATCATAAATCTTCAGCGGCACATCCACACCCTGGCTTCCCGGAACCATTCGCGGACCACCAGAGACTTTTCCGATTTTGGCCCCTGCGAGCAAAACGTCGGAACCTTTTAACAGGCCGCTCGCGTCAGTGAAGCGAACAGTAAGTGGATAATACGTTTTAAGGCCTTCTCCCAGCCGGCCGAATTGCACGACCAACGCGCCTAACATCGCCAACCCGACGAAAACAAACGCGCCAACTTTAAATTCCAAACCTCGTTCGTGCCGATCCATTTTGAAACATTATTGTCGATCCTGGCTACCTTTTCGCAAGGAGCGGCGCTTTCCAAATCGCCGTGCTTTTGCCCGGCGGCTAGGAAGCCCTTGCCCCTTGTTCAGAGCGCCCGAGCAGGAAATCCTGAATGAGCGGATCGGTCGATTGCTGAAGCTCGGCGGGGGTTCCCTGAAAATAAATCCTTCCTTCATGAAGGTAGGCAATCCGGTCGGCTACATCGAACGCGCTTTTCATGTCGTGCGTAACCACTATGCTGGTCACTCCCAGCCGCCGCTGCAATCTGCGAATCAGCCGATTGATACTGTCGGCAACTACCGGGTCGAGGCCGGATGTCGGTTCGTCGTACAATACACATGACGGGCCGCGAATGATGGAGCGCGCGAGACCAACGCGTTTCTTCATTCCGCCACTCAAACTCTCCGGCATCTTTTCCTCTTCGCCCTCCATTTCCATTACCTCGAGCATCTCTCTGACTTTTGCCTTCAGAACCTCTGGATCGCGCTGGCCGGCCTCGCGCAAAGGGAAAGCGATGTTTTCCTCCACGGTCATCGAATCAAAAAGCGCGCCGCCTTGAAAAAGAATGCCTACCTTCACGCGAATCGTCCCGAGCTGACGCTCGTTCATTCCGATGATGTTTTGACCATCGATCCAAATTTCTCCCGCGTCCGGCGCCATCAACCCCACAAGATGTTTAAGCAAAACGCTTTTACCTCCGCCGCTTCGTCCAATGATCGCGAGTGTCTCACCAGTTGCGACTTCAAGATCGACACCGCGCAAGATTTCCTGCTGCCCAATCTTTTTGGCCAACGATCGAACTGCGATCCTTGGGGAACCGTTGATCGGTAATAGTTGGGGCTTAGCAGCCCAGGTCGGGGATGGAGGTGCTTCGATCATCGCAAGGCTCAAACTCTTAACTCTCAACCCTAAACTCTCAACTGCCGCATAGCGTTACTGGTATCCCGCCGGATAAATGATGTTGAGCAGCATCGTGAGGAAGAAATTGCAAATCAGAACCGCGAGCGAGGAGTTCACTACCGCTTCAGTCGTCGCGCGGCCGACACCGACTGCGCCTTCGCGCGCGGCCAATCCTTTTTGGCAACTGATGAATACAATCAGAATCCCGAAACAAAATGCTTTCGACAGGCCCATGATAATGTCGCGATTACGCGTCCAACGCACCATGTTCGCCATGTAATACGTTCCATTGATCTCGAGCAGAAAAATTGCGATGAAATAGCCGGCAGCGATGCCGACAGCGATACATTCGGCTACCAGCAGCGGCATAGATACCATCATGGCGAGCGCACGCGGCACGACCAGATAATCGGTTGGATAAACGGCGAGGGCCCGGAGCGCATCGATCTGTTCGGTCACCTTCATTGTGCCGATCTCGGCCGACATGGCTGCGCCAACGCGACCCGCTACCATCAATGCCGTGAGCACCGGGCCAAGCTCGCGACAGATCGAGACCGATACCACTGCACCGGTAGCCGATCCCATTCCGATTTTGTTAAATTGAAAGAACGTTTGGGACGCGAAGACTGCGCCGGTAAACGCACCCGTCGTCACGACAACAAGTTGTGAAAGCAACCCAATCTCGACGATTTGGTTGAGAAATAATTTCCAGCGAAGCTTATGCGTAAAGATGCAACGAAACGTGTCGGCTGCGAGTAAAACGACCTCGCCCAAATATTGAAAAAACGCGAGCAGCGGCGTGCCCAGCGCGTTAAAGAAGCGAACAATCATTGACGCCAGAGATCAGAGACTAGTCATCGGTAAACGGTTATGCTGCGGGAGCCTTTTATGATTCGCTGATTAGTCATAGATACTGCCAGATTGCGAAAGTAATCGAGGACTTCCTGATGGCCATTGATTCTCCGATAATTTGCGTACGGGGTAAAGCTGCGATAAAAGATGTCGACCTGAGAAATGAGGCGCCCTGTTCATCTTCTGCTCGCGAGCAATCTGTTGATTGGCGCGCTGTTTCTCAACAGTTGCCAAACCGTGCCGCAAGGGATCCAGCAGGCAAGGATCGAGATGGCCCAGCGCATCGCGATCGAACCGGCGGGCGACTATTACATCGGCCGGCGTTATTACAAACCTGATTTCAAATTCTGGGGATACGTCCGGCGCCCGGGACAGCCCTGGAGCACGGCGCAATTGGTGATGTTGAACGAAAAGCAAAAGCTCGCACCGGACCGCGAACAGCTCGAATTCGGGAACGACAATAATTACGAATACAAACTCTACGGCGATTTTAGCGGCGACAAAGTTTACGAGCCGGCGAGTAACAGCGTTTATCCAGAGTTCGTATTGAAGGGTTACGAATTAATCTCAACAAACCCCGCGCCCATTTTCAAAAGTCAAATCCGTGGCACCCCGACGCCGGCGGAACTGCGTTACGCGGTTGAAAAACCTGAATAGATCGCTGGCTTTGCAATGTTAAAGCATTGAATCGCGCGCAGGGCCCGGAAATGACGAATGACGAATCAATGATAAGGCACGAAGCACTAATTCCAATCGCGCGATCGGGTCCTCGGGGTTGTTTCGTCATTCGGATTTCGGGCTTCTTTCGTCATTCGTCATTTATGCTTTCTCATTTTCGATGACGCAGACTGCTCGCGCGTCGGTGAATCGTGATCCTCTTGCCGAGGAATTTCTGCGTTATCTCGCCGTGGAGCGCAATGCTTCGTCGCGCACCCTCAAAGCATATCGCCAGGCGCTGGCTACGTTTCGAGCAGAAACTAAAATATCATGGAAAAAATGCACGGCGAATAATTTCCGCGATTATCTCTTTACACTGATGAAACGCGGGCAAGCACGGTCCTATGTGCGATTGCAATTCTCCGCGTTGCGCACGTTCTACCAATTTCTCGCCGCGCGAAAAGGTCTGCGAAGCAATCCCGTGCGTGAAGTGCAATTGC
>QHOW01000053.1:0-10506 GCA_003219435.1 Verrucomicrobiota bacterium
CCGGAAATCTTTCAGGCTGAATTCGCCAAAGTTCTCGCGAGAGATGGTGAACGGATAAAAATCGTACTCTTCCAGGTTTCGGCCGAATTTGCGGCGCTGCTCTTTGTATTTCCCCCAAAGAAAGCCCATGGCGAGAAAGAGAAGCGAGACGAGGATCGACGCGATGACGTTAATGCTGAGCTCGCTTTGCAGAGTTTTGATCATAGGTGGGCCTTAATTCCCCGGCCGATATCACAAGTTGCAATCGTTGCCAGTGCGCCACTAATCAGAGGCTCCCCGTGAGGCTCGACAAGGTAATGTTTTCCAGAGCGACATCGTTTGGTCGTGACAGTGCATAGGCGACGGCGCCGGCAACTTCCTCGGGCGAGATCATTTTTTCCCGCGGCCATTCGCCTTCGAGTTGATTCCAAATGCTGGTGTCAGTCGCGGCCGGATAAACGTTGATGACGCGAATTTTATGTTCCCGTAATTCTTCGC
The DNA here is from genome assembly GCA_003219435.1 of Verrucomicrobiota bacterium. Lineage (GTDB taxonomy): Bacteria > Verrucomicrobiota > Verrucomicrobiia > Chthoniobacterales > UBA10450 > Udaeobacter. The sequence goes on from QHOW01000053.1 coordinate 478, forward strand.
GGACAGATTGCGAGAATCCCTCGAGAGCAAACTTGCTCATGCAATAGGCGCTCCAGCTTGGATAGCCGGTTTTGGCCGCGATTGAAAGAATGTTCACAACGCTCGACCCCGGCGGCATTCGCGGAGCGAAATGCTGCGTCAATAAGAATGGCGCGGTGACATTGACGCCGAGCGTCTGCTCCCACTCGACAGATGTAATTTCTCCGAACGGTTTCACGACGGCAACGCCCGCGTTGTTTACCAGCAGGTCGAGCGGATCCTTTCCAACCTCAGCGATAAGATCGGAAACCCCAGATGAGATAGCGAGATCGTGAATTAGACGAATAATGTTTGCACAATTTGCTTTCAGAGACTTGCAGACATCCGCCAGAGCAACGGTGTCTCGGCCGTGGAGAAGAAGCGTCACGTCAGGCGCGGCTAGCTTCTCGGCAATCGCGCGGCCAATGCCACGGCTCGCCCCAGTGATAAGATAACGTTTCATTTTTGCCTGAAGGAAACGTCCAACGCCCAACGCCCAACGTCCAACGCGGAATTGGAAACTGGTAGGGCGTGACCGCCGGGCGCGCCGGACCATTGCGTCAGGTTCTTCGCAAGGTAAACCGGTTATTCGCTGTTTCCCACAAACGCAATCGCACGAGCTGCTGGTTCAGACGATTATCGATCTTCGGCCAAAGCCCGCGGACGATATTCTCCCCTGTCGAGGGCACACCTCGAAAATCTTCGGTCTCAAGGTCCAGGTGTCGATCACGCCATGGCGCAAGCGATTCTTCGATCGCTCTTCGAAATTCGACAAAATCGTAAAGCGTTCCACTGCGCCTGTCGTACTCACCGCCAACCGTTGTCTCAGTCAGATAGTGATGACCGTGACCAAGCGGATTGTTGCACTTGCCGTATAGCTTCGCATTTTCAGCATCGGAAAGAGCAACGGCTTGTAGACGATGGGCAGCATTGAAGGGCACTCGCATTCCGAGGAAAACGGTGTCGTCATTCCATACTTCCGCGAAGAAATCTTCGCGCTCATGCAAACGGATGCGATGCAGCGGCACTATGTCATGCACGCGCTCGTAAAGGTACCCGGCCAAGCTTTCCGTAGTAATAGGGCGACCCTTTAAGCCGACGACGTCTTGATTGAGATATCGGTGGTCGAGTTCGTCACGCAACGAACGTAGACAACCATCGAGCACGTCGTAGCGAACCAAAGGCACGTCCGCATCAAGTTTCTCCATTCGAAAAGTCAGGCGAGCCCGATAATTGTGCCCGTGAGGCGAAGTTGCCGGGCCAAACAGGCGCGTGTTCTCCTCGCCACTCAGGAGCGGCGACATCGTTTTGCGCGCGGCGGAAAACTCGAACCAATAGTTCGCTTCGCCAGCGCCATTTGCATAGAAGGTGGCGCTCTCATCGGGTGACTCGCTCACATGGCACACGGCGAGAGTTGCATCGACATCGGAGAACAGCGGCGCAACGTCGAGGTAGAGTTGTCGCGCGACATTCACTGCCGTAGGCGGGACTCTGTGAAACGACGGATTGTCTTGATTGAGAAACTTGTGATCGAAACGTTCGCGCACAATTCTGCCGGCCCGCGCCTTGATTTCGCTGATGTTAATCAGCATTCCGTTGCTTTGGTCGACGGGCCCGGTAAAAACAAAATAGGCGACGTAATTGCGACCCGTGCCGTAGCGCGCGTTCGTTTCAGTCCCGAAGACGGCCAGGTTTTTGGCCTCCCTCCAACCGCTGACATGTAGGCGCCGCGATGCCGAAAATTCGAGCCGCTTGCTGACGGTCAGGAGCATAACGTCGTCACCGCCTCAGCCAACAATGATCCCGGACAACAGCATGACCGGGAATTAGTCAAACATTCTTTTGACTTACTCCGAGTCCTCATGATCTTTGAATTAATGAAAAATATAGGCTGGCGGGAGCGGTTGTTCAAAAGCACGCGGGGGAAAATCCTTAACCTTCTGCGCACACGGGAATGGACAGTGAACGAACTCGCGGAAGAGTTGCGCCTGACTGATAACGCCGTGCGAGCACACCTTGCGAGCCTCGAGCGCGACAGACTCGTGACCCAGTCAGGCATGAAGCCTGGCACTCGCAAACCGCACACTACGTATGCGCTCGGCTCGGAAGCCGAACAACTGTTTCCGAAGGCATACGGACCACTGGTCTCGCTTCTGATGTCGATCTTTTCTCGACATGTTAAGCCAGCAAATTTGCGCGCTGGAATGCGGGCCGCTGGCCGAACCGTCGCCCAAGAATATCTGCGCGAGTTGAAGGGCAAGACCCGCCAGCAAAGAATCGATGCTGCACTCGGCGTTCTCAAGGAGCTGGGCAGTGCCGCCAGTTTTCGCGAAGAAGATGGAAGGCACTTCATCTATGGCAACGGCTGTCCAATTGCTGCCGCCACGGCAAATCATCCCGAAGCATGTCTGCTGGCGGAATCATTGCTTAGCGAGATAATTGGCGCACCCGTGAAAGAACATTGCCTCCGCGGACCAGCGCCTTCCTGTCGCTTTGAGGTGAAATAAGCTCGCGTGGCACATTAATTTCGTCAGCAACGAGGAAAATTCGTCATCGAACAATAGTCAAATAAACTCTTGACTTATTATTATGGATCGACAAATTCGTACCCATGAACACGAGCATTGATCAATCACATCAAGCACACGTCGCGCACAATATCTCGGGTTCGCCTGCTCATCAGGCATTCCGGATCCTTCAGTTCGGGTTCACAGTTGCCCCCATCCTTGCCGGATTGGACAAGTTCTTCCACCTGCTGGTGAACTGGGACCAGTATCTCCCTCCGCTGGTAGCGAAAGTTTCGCCCATACAACCGCACACGCTGATGCTTGTCGTCGGCGTAATCGAGATTGTGGCTGGAATTGGGGTCGCGCTCAAGCCGCGGATTTTCGCTTACGTCGTCGCCGCCTGGCTGGCGTTGATTATAATAAACCTGTTACTGATCCCCGGGTACTTCGATGTCGCGCTCCGTGATTTAGGACTGTTGCTCGGCGCTCTTGCACTGGGTCGGTTAAGCGCGCAGTACTCCCGCAGCTAAGTCACTGGCGCAACGCGGGGCTTCATCGTGCGGCGGAAGCTGCAGGATGCAAACCAATCGCCCGACGCTTGAATCTAAAATTCGCATGAGGGTGCACTCGTAAAAATTGGAGGCATGACCGGATGTGCTCTGCCAACTGTTCGAGGCGCGCCTGCAACGCCGTCGCAACTGCGGCAGCACAACGCGTGGCATCTAATCTTTCAGAAGCGAGAGAAATTCCGAGCGGGTTCGCGCGTCGTCTTTGAAAGTGCCGAGCAAACAGGAGGTCTTCATGACCGAATTCTGCTTTTCCACACCGCGCATCATCATGCAGAGATGTTTGGCCTCTACGACCACGGCGACCCCGGAGGGTTCGAGACATCGCATGAGCGACTCAGCAATCTGCGTCGTGAGATTTTCCTGGATCTGCAATCGGCGCGCGAAGACATCGACGATGCGCGCCACCTTGGAAAGGCCGATCACTTTCCCGTTTGGAATGTAAGCCACGTGCGCCCGGCCGATGAATGGAAGCAGATGATGTTCGCACATCGAATAAAGCTCGATGTCCTTGACGAGAATGATCTCGCTCGCTTCCGACTCGAAGACGGCATCATTAATAATCTCGTCCAGGTCCTGCCGATACCCCTGGGTGAGGAATTCCAGAGCACGCGCCGCCCGATCCGGCGTGCGTCGCAGACCTTCTCGATCCAGATCTTCGCCGATGCTTTGAAGCAGGTCGCGATACGCCTTCGCGATTCTGTCGAGGTCTTTTTCTGCCAGGCGATTGGTCTCGCGCGTTAATCGCTCTTCTATGTCGAGATCGGAATTGCGCCGTTGAATCATGAATCGTGTTTGTCCGTGCGCCGCTGATGTTCCGCGTCAATCGAGCCAGCTTTGCGGGTATTTTGGATCGTCGAGTGCGAGCGATTCCTCTGTCAGCTCAAGGGTGTGCTGGGTGTCGAACATTACGGCAAGCTCCTCGGTGCGCGTAGCATTCTTGCTCGCCATGATTGTCCCCGGGTGCGGGCCGTGCGGAATGCCGCGCGGATGCAATGTGATCGAGCCGCTTTCGATTCCGCGGCGCGACCCAAAATTTCCGCGGACGTAAAACAAAACCTCATCTGCCTCCACGTTGTCGTGCACCCACGGAATTTTTACGGCTTCGGGATGGGTATCGAGCAGTCGTGGCGCGAAGGTGCAAACGACGTACCCACGAATCTCGAATGTCTGATGGATCGGCGGCGGTTGATGCACCGTTCCGGTAATCGGCTCGAAATCCTGGGCGTTGAAAGTGAACGGATAAAGATAACCATCCCAACCGAGCACATCGAATGGATGATGGGCCATGGTCACTCGCGTAAATCGCGGGCCGTCCTTAACGAGAAGATCGACATCCTCCTCCTTGTCGATGGTGATCAATTCGCCTGGCCCGTGCAGATCGCGCTCCGAGTAGGGAGCGCCCATTTTAATCTGGCCCTCGTGATTCAGATAACGTTTCGGAATACGAACAGGGCCAACCGATTCGAGAATCAGGTGGTCTTCCTCTTCCACTTTGTCCGGCACCATCCGGTAGGCGATGCCCCGCGGAATGACGATGTAATCTTCGGCGCAATAACGGAGCTTTCCGAAAACTGTTTCTACCATTCCGCCGCCATGAAAAACGAAGATGATCTCGTCGGCGCCGCCGTTCTTGTAATATTCGAATTTGTCATACGCCTTTGCCGGCTTCGCGCGATAAGCGGTCATGTCCTGGTTGAAAAGCACCGGAACTCGGCCGGTGTAGAGATCGCCGCGTCGCGGAACGTTCGCAGTCTTAAGATGATGATGTCGCAGCGGACTGTCGGCGACTTTTTTCAGCTCGTGATATTTGACGAGTTCGACATTGCGCACTCGCGTCGGCGGTCGCAGGTGGTAAACAATTGAATACGCCTCGTCGAAACCCTCCGTGGTGAAAACGTGCTCGTACGCGATGCCTTCGTTTTTATAGGTTGGCGCCGCTCCGTTGCGGTGGAACCAGATGTGATGTTTTCGAGGAATCTCTCCAAGTTTTTGATAATACGGCATTGTCGATCCTCCTTTATAAATTCCCTCGGGCTTCCTGTTCGCGTTCAATTGCTTCGAATAACGCTTTGAAATTGCCTTTGCCAAAACTCTTCGCGCCCTTGCGTTGAATAATCTCAAAAAATAGCGTCGGCCGGTCTTCCACAGGCTTGGTAAATATCTGGAGCAAATAACCTTCATCATCCCGATCGACCAGGATGCCCAACCGCTTCAGCGCTTGCAGCTCCTCATCGATGTGGCCGACGCGATCGAGCAATGTGTCATAATAAGTAGATGGGATCTGTAAGAACTCGACGCCGCGGTTCTGCAAATCCGTCACCGTCTCGATGATGTTGTTGGTCGCCATCGCGACATGCTGCACTCCTTCGCCGTCGTAAAATTCGAGGTATTCTTCCACCTGCGATTTCTTTTTGCCCTCGGCCGGTTCGTTGATCGGAAATTTTACAAACCCGTTGCCGTTGCTCATCACCTTGCTCATGAGCGCCGAATATTCGGTGGAGATGTCTTTGTCGTCGAAGGTCAGAATGTTTCGGAACCCCATCACGTCCTCATAAAACTTCACCCACGGATTCATCTGATTCCAGCCGACATTGCCCACGCAATGATCGACGTATTGCAGGCCGGTCTCGGGCGGATTGTAATTTGATTCCCATTTGCGGAAGCCCGGCATGAACGGCCCGCGGTAATTTTCACGCTCGATGAACAGATGAACGACCTCGCCGTAAGTGTGAATTCCGCTCATGACGAGTTCGCCGTGCTCGTCCGATAGCGTCTTCGGCTCCATATAACTTTTGCCGCCGCGCTTGGTCGTCTCTCCCCACGCGGAAGTCGCATCTTCCACTGTCAACGCGAGAGCCTTGACGCCGTCGCCGTGTTTGTAGATATGATCGGCGATCGGGTTATTTGCGCGGATCGGAGTAGTCAGGAGTAAAGTCAACTTGTTCTGCCGAATCGCATAGCTGGCCCGATCTTTCACGCCCGTTTCCGGCCCGGAATATGCCAAGTTTTGAAACCCAAACGCGGTCTTGTAGAAATGGGCAGCCTGCTTGGCATTACCGACACAGAATTCGACATAATCAGTGCCCTGGAGCGGGAGAAAATCCTCGTCCGCCGACGGAACATTGTTCGTTTTTGGAGCAGCAATTGTGGTTGGCATAATGACCTCCTAACTCTCTCGCGCCGAGCGCGCCTTCTAAATATAAGATCGACTATCGGGCATCGCAAGGGTAGCGCACGCGTCTCGCGTGTTGGTTTCGGCGTCGCGCCGAAACAGTCTTTCTTGAATTTGGTCCGCGGCGGAGATGTGAACCCACAAAGAAAGTTCGCGATCGCGAGGACGCACTCACCAGGTCGCCAGGGCGACGCTACCCGGAGACATTGTAGCCGCTGCTGCTGACCCGCAGCACAGCGTCAACGACGCCGGCTACAGTTTCGACGAGCGAGCCTTGCTCTAGCATGTTAGCCGCGATGCACATTGACATATAGCCATACCATGGATATGGCTTTCCATATGAAGACCACCCTTAACATCGACGATACCGTCATGGGCCGTCTCCGGCGGGAAGCGGCTCGACAAGGTAAGACCATGTCCGAGCTCGTCGAATCGGCGCTGCGTTTGCTCTTTCACGAACGGAAACGGTCGGAAAAGAAGAAGCTGCGGCCGTTGCCGCGATTTCATGGTGGAAAGCCTCTGGTGGATATCGCGGATCGCAACGCTTTGTACGATGCCATGGAGGGTCGACGCTGAGATGTACGTCGTCGATACAAACGTGCTTGTCTATGCCGCTAACCGAGACTCGGAGTTTCACGAGCGCTGTCGGCAAGCCATCGAACAGTGTCGGGCGCGGGCGTCGCCGTGGTACGTCTCCTGGCCGATATGTTATGAGTTCCTGCGTGTTTGCACGCACCCAAACATTTTACCTACTCCGTGGTCCCTCGGTACGGCCTGGCATTTTCTAGAGACTCTTCTTGATTCACCCGCCGCGGGTGTGCTTGTTCACACGAACCGGCATATGGAATTGCTAAGCGAAGTTGTCGCCGAGTTGCCCGAATTGCGCGGTAACATTCTGCACGACGCCCACACGGCGGTGTTAATGCGCGAGCACGGCATCAGGCAAATTTATACTCGCGACTCCGATTTTCACCGATTCCCCTTCATCACGGTAATCGATCCCACCAGATAACGGTGTCGCTCCATCCATCTCGTTGTCGCGCTTGACTCAATCGCTTACTCCTTTCCGCAAAACGGTTTCGGAACCAGGGACGCAGGCGCAGGTTGACAGTAAGGGTCGTCGATTCGCTAGGTGGCGGGTTTTCGGCCACTAACAATTAATGCCTCCGCGGGGAAACTCATTGTTCCGCTCTCAAAGTACCTCCGCGCTGCATCGGCAACAACCTGCTTTATGATTGGTAGTTCAGCAGGCGCGAGTCCCGCCATCTTTGTCCGCAAAGTTTCGGACATTTCTGTCCGCAACTGCCAGAACTGCTCAAATGAGATTTCCGCTTTAATCTGAAAATTCAGCCGGCGTTCGATCACATTTTTAGCGCCAGCATTTGCCAGAATTCCAGCCAGCTTACCGGGAACGGCAAAGCGGAATGCATCTGGCGCATCGGGATCCTCTAGGGGAGACTCTACAAATCGGTCTATCACGTCTGTGACAGTCGAAAAGAAAGGATTAGCTTCTTTTGGACCCCAGACGACAAACGAGACATATCCATTCTCGAGAATCACTCTAAGCGCCTCCCGCACCGCGGTGACGGGATCGACGAAAAACATTGCTGATAACCTGCCTACAGCCACATCAAATGTACGGTCCGCGAATGGCAGCTCATCGGCAGAACATTGCCTGAAGTGGATGTTTGTCAGGCCCCGCTTGCCAGCTTCCGCCTGAGCAATCTCGACCATGCCGGTTACCGGATCGGTGTACGTTACTTCTCCTATTGGCCCGACAATGCATGAAATTGTGAGCGATGGCTCGCCGCTTCCGCCACCGATATCGAGCACCTTTTGGCCGATCCCGATCCGCGCTTCTTCAACTAGGCCGGCCGTCAATGGCGCGAACATCTGTGCGATCAGCACTCGGTATTTGTCCCAATAGCGCGCAGAGATTTGCCATGCATCCAGCGCTTTGTTCTGTTCCTCGGGAATCATTCTTGTTCGACGGAAGCTAACCCGTTTCTATTTCGGCGCGGGCGAACCAACAAGTTTCTTGAAGCGCGGATCATTCCGGAGCGGATCGAACATCGGATCGAGCCGCAGTAGCGCAGGAGTGAGCGGCACGCCCGAAGGCTGTCCGGCACTGTGCGGTATCGAGAGTACTTTCTTTAAAGCGGCAATAGCGCGGTCGGGTTCCCCCATTTTCGCCGCCACCCGGGCGAAGATCTCAATCGGAAAGGGACCAGCCAGCGGGTCTTTGTTGATCGGATTCGCGGCCATGGCGCGCTCCGCCAGAGCCAATGCGGCGGCTTTGTCACCGAGACCCGTATTGATCAGCGCGAGATCTCCAATGAGGAAATAATTTTCCGGCTGTTCTTTGAGGAGAGGTCCCAGCTCGCTGCGGGCTTGCCGCCAACTCTCCTGGGCGGCGACACGATCGCCGGCGACTTCTTGCGCCCAGCCTAACCAAAAGCGCAGTTTCCCATAGGTATAACCCAAAACAGCTGGATCAGGCTTGGCAAGTATTTCCTTTAGCCGAGGGATGATTTGTGCAGGGCGGCGCTCCAGGATTGCTTGGTAAACTTGTGTTTCAAAGTTGCCGGTGTCCTCGGCCGCCGGGTGGAGCCGAGCGAGAATCGCCGAGGCCCGCGGCAGGTCGCCCTCGGCTTGTGCAATAATCGCCTTTTGCGTGAGGGTATCAATGTCGTCCGGCGTGATATTGAGAACTTGATCAAGCTTTCGCAGCGCTTCGGGGAAACGGCGAAGGGCGACATAGGAAAGCGCGTGCTGGACGAGTAGGCTAACGTTGCGCGGGTCGAGTCGCTCGGCTTCGTTGAAGTACGACTCGCTCCGGTCCCACTGGCCGCGCCGCCGCGCGACATAGGCAAGCGATTCAGGAATCTGGCTGCTATTGGGCAGAAGCTGGCGTGCCTGCTCAAAGTAACGCACCGCGGTGTCGTAATCCTTTAGGCAAGCGTAGTGGTAATATCCATTGGCCAATACGGCTTCGCCGAGATTGGGCTGAAGAGTGAGTGCGGTTTCGGCTGCCTCCCGTGCCTCTTCACGAAGGGCCACCGTCGGCAGAAGAGCCCCTGCGATGTAGGCAAGCGCATCAACGTATGACAGCACCGCCCAACTAAGCGCGAACTTTGGGTCCAACCGCACTGCTTCTCTGAGATATTTCTGTGCGCCAAGGTTATTGGCGGTGGTGTTGCTGGGCTTCAGTGTATAAGCCAGGCCGCGCAGGTAGGCATCGTACGCCTGAGGATTGTCTGTCGGTTTGGCAGCGATGACTCGCTCTTCCTGGCCGCTGATGTGTGCACGCAACTGGTCGGCAATGATTTTGGCCACTTCACTTTCAACCGAAAAGATGTCGGTCAGTTTGCGATCAAACGTATCGGCCCAAAGATGCGAATCATTGGCTGCCTTAATTAGCTGCACATTCACACGCACGACGTCCCTGCTCTTCTGCACGCTGCCTTCCAGGATGTGGGCCACGCCGAGTTGCTTCGCGATCTCCGGCAGGTTTTCCGGCGCGCTTTTGTAATGCTGTGTGGACGTGCGCGAGATCACCTTCAGATCGGCGATCTTCGATAAGCGCGTCAGGATCTCGTCCTGGATGCCGTCAGCAAAGTAGGCGTTATCAGGGTCTCGGCTTAGGTTTTCAAACGGAAGTACCGCGATGCTTTTTTCCGGCGCAGCCACCACTGATTGTACGCGGTAGCGGGAAAACATTGCGATGCCGGCGACGATTGCCGCCAGCGTGAGCAACGCTGCC
>QHOW01000053.1:10525-13651 GCA_003219435.1 Verrucomicrobiota bacterium
GAATTGATCGTCATAGAGGTTCACGACCGAGACGCGCACACCATGTTTCACTTCGCATGAACCAAGATCGTGCAAGAGCGGTCGCCACCCCTCGTATTCTTCGAGATCCTCAGCGGCATGCTTGGAAAGGAGAATGTGCCCGGCGTCGCCACAATCCATCACCCGCTGCGCCATGTTGAGGCCAGCGCCCGCAAGATTGGCCCGTTCGTTTACATCCACAACCTCGCTGACTGGTCCGCTGTGGATTCCCATCCGAAGCTGCAAGCGCGGATGTTCTCTGAGCGCGCGACTGATCTCCACCGCGCATTGCGCAGGCGCTTCCGGACTCGTGTAAAATACCAGCGCCATCCCGTCGCCGGTCGGGATTTTAAGCAAACGGCTCGCGGCTTCCGCTCGTTGAAATTGCTCGGACGCACGAACGATCTGGTTTAGTTGCTCAACCGCCGCGTGCTGGTCGTTAATCGAAAGCTTCGAATAGCTAATGATGTCGATGAATAAGACATACGCGATCTCCAGCTGAATTTCCTTTTTGATCTCAGCCGACATGTTCCGATGCGAAGTGTAATCCCGCAGGCGTCCATGATCCATATTTTCCGCCAGCGCGTCGAGAGGATAGATCGAGGATCGCGCGGCTGCGGTGGCACAGGCATCTTGTCCGTGGGGCCCGCGGGCGTCTCGCCTGTTATCTGATAACTCGCGAACCTGTTGGAACTAACATCCCGTGGATTGGACGCTCACCGCAATATCTGGTAAAAACGTGAAGGAATGAAGCGCCTCTATTTCGGCGATAATCTGAAATGGCTTTCGGATCGGAAAGAATTTCCCGACGCCAGCGTCGATCTGGTCTATCTCGATCCGCCGTTTAATTCGAACGCCGACTACAACGTTCTTTTTCGCGAACCGAGCGGCCAGGTGAGCCAGGCACAATTCCACGCCTTCACCGACACATGGAGCTGGGCCGACGCCGCCGACACATATCATCAGTTCATTGACACCTGCCCGAACGTCGCGGTCGTCGAGTTCATGGAAGCGCTCCACAGTTTCCTGAAACATTCGCCGATGATGGCTTATCTCGCGATGATGGCGCCGCGGCTCGTTGAACTTCGTCGCGTCCTCAAACCAACCGGCAGCCTTTATCTGCATTGCGATCCGACTGCGAGTCACTATTTGCGAATGGTGTTGGATGGCATCTTCGGTGGAGAAAATTTCCGGAATGAAATTGTTTGGAAGCGAACGACCGCGAAGACATTGATGACGCGTCGACTTCCCAGCAATCACGATCTCCTTCTCGCATACCAGAAAACCGACGAAGCGTTTTGGGATGCGGGTGCGATTTTTACTCCTTACGATCCCGATGATCTCGATGAGAAGACCGACAAGAAGTATTCGTTCCGAGACCCCGATGGTCGCAGGTACACGTTAGGTGATCTCACGAATCCAAATCGTAACAGGCCTAATCTAACGTATGACTTTCTGGGCATCACAAGGTTTGGCGCTGGACAAAAGAACGGATGGAAGCGGCATACAAAGCAGGGCTGGTAATTCAACCAAGTCTGGGAGCCGTACCTCGTGTAAAGAGATACTTGGACGAACGTGAAGGAAAACCCTTAGATGATGTCTGGATCGATATCGCGCCGCTAAACTCCCAGGCGCAGGAACGTCTTGGATTTCCGACCCAAAAGCCGTTGGCACTGCTCGAAAGAATTATCAAAGCAAGCACTAAACCTAATGATGTCGTGCTCGATCCATTTTGCGGATGCGGCACGACGATTCACGCCGCGCAAAAGCTGAATCGAAAATGGATCGGTATCGACATCACTTATCTCGCGATCAATTTGATCAAGCGCCGATTGAAAGACGCTTTCGGCGAAGAGATCGAGTTTGAAGAAAAAGGTCAGCCGACGGATTTCGAAAGCGCGAAGCGACTGGCGGAGCTCGACAAATTCCAATTCCACGAAGGCAAAGGCGCGGACCGTGGCGTCGATGGACTTCTCTACGTTTACGAAACGGAGCGCAAAGACATTCCCGGTCGCGTCATGGAAGAACCGTTGCTAAAGAGCGAACCCGTGCATCGCGAGAAAATCATCGTGCAGGTCAAAGGCGGCGGAGTGAATCGCAGCGATGTCGCGACGTTGTTAGGCGATGTTGAAAATCAGAAAGCAGCCGGCGGAGTTTTAATCACCTTGGAGAAACCAAGCAAACAAATGCGCACCGAAGCCGCCGATGCCGGCCGCTACACATCCAAGCTCTGGCACGATAAAGATTATCCGCGCATCCAAATTGTTACGGTGGAAGGCTTGCTCAATGGCACCGAACACATCGAGGCCCCGCCACAAATTAATCCGTTTGCGATGGCCGCGAGGGAATCCGCGCGCGAGAAGCAGGCGGAGCTGCTGCAGTGAACATGAAATGGGATATCGCCTTCCTGGTGCGCAATTACCCGCGCGAGTACCGCTTTGCAGATCAAAATTACATTATGGTAGATGTTCATCAGCGCCATTGGACCTCTTGCAGAAACACACAGCTAGCAGGAGCCCTGAAATCGCAGCTTTTTTCGCCGGAGCTCCCCCGGATACCTACATGGCTGTTCTATACAGAACAGAAGCTACCGGGGAGGACGACGCAGTAGAGCTAGCGCGGCATATTTTAGAAGGCTTCATTGATGGCATTGCTGTGTTGGTCGACCGAAATCTGCCTAAGGTGTGTCCCTTGCTGCAGATACGGCGTGACGATGAACCCAATAGCTATTTGATCGAGCTTGGAGATGAGAGGTGGGCATATTTTCAGCCAAAGAACCCAGGCTCGGAGGCAGCTTGGCGGAAGCGGTGCAAAATGCTTTTTCGCTCGTTGTTCCCGTTCTTCGACGTTGTTGCACAACTTCATCCGCGCCGTAATACGTCGCTAAGCCGTCAATTAATGTATTCAATGAAAATGTATCGACATGGAGCGGCGACCGGTGTGTTTGGCTTGGAATACATTTGCAAGTGGAGCGCACTGGAAGGCTTGGTTTGTGGCGGCGAATCGCATAAAAAACTAGCTCTTTTGAAAAAACGAATTTCACAACTTTTCCCAAATGAGTCGGCTGCTATCGAAACGAAAGTCGCCGAGCTATGGGAGCTCCGGAAT
>QHOW01000308.1 GCA_003219435.1 Verrucomicrobiota bacterium
AATCCGGCAGCTGCCGGACCGGCGGAGTAACCTTGCCTACTTTTGTTTCGCGTGGATTCGGGGTTGCGCACGTATTTTTTATTTTAAAGCCGCACTGGAAATGTTTATAGCCGATTCCTCCGACCTGATACCGAAGGGAACAAATTCGTGTTACATATGTGTCCCGAAATTGTCCTCCACAAATTCAAGCGCCTGGCGCGCCTCCAGCCAGCGTGCTCAATGAGCAGGCCGCAGCCTAATGTTAATCTCCGATGTAAGAGTACGGTGGACCGGACATTTGGCAGCAATCTCCATCAGTTTAGCGTGCTGCTCGTCAGTCAATGAGCCGTTTAATTCAACTTCGACATCGATTCTGTCCAGCATGCCTTCCTTTGTCGCGCACTCCTCGCAGTCTTCCGCGTGAATACGCGAATGCCATAGCGAAACAGTGATGTTCTCGAGAGGCAATTGTTTTCGGCGCGCGTACAACCCGACCGTCATGGACGTGCAGACCCCCAGCGCCGCCAGCAAATAATCGTAAGGATCGGGCCCGGTATCGCCGCCACCTGCACTTACCGGTTCGTCAGCGCGAAGGCGATGTTTACCCGCAACAATCCCTTGCCTGAAATTGCGCGCATTGCCATGCACAACGACGTGTGCTGGCTTCGGTTGATTGGTCGTAGTGGGAGTTGACGCGTTCATCTGCAGTTATGGTCGCACCAATCCGGCAAATGCCTCGCGATATCGCCAGACCAAAAACAGCTCAAGCGCTGTGACAACGAGCGCAGGCGGAAAACCTTCTGGCGACATAAGAGTGTGGAAAATCAAAATGTTTACTATGATGGCGCCAAGAATCGTTAGGCCGAGCGGAACGAAGCGGCCGATCAAGAGAAGCAGGCCACCGAGGACTTGGAGGCCGCCGATGAAGTAAACGTAGCCGCTGACAAAAAAGGCGTGCAAATATTCACCGGCCGGACCTTGCGGCAGCGGCGGCATCGGAAGGAAATGTAGGAATGCGTTGGAACCAAAGACAACAAAAACGAGCCCGAGAAGAACGCGGGCAATGATGGTAGCGATTTTCATGTGCGGATAGTCGTTTGGCTGAGTGCAGATGCCAATCCCGAAGTTTCTTGGGAGAATGCGCAGCCGAGACGGCTGCCACTACACTTTCACTAAATCGCACGACTCTTGGCTTTAGTCTTGAGCGAGAACGGGCGCACCGGCTTCTTCATGCGGTTGCACGAATGGTGGTACCGGGCAGTCGAGCGTGTCGGCAATGGCGCGGAGTAACTCTGCTTCACCTTCCTGGATGACGCCATCGGCGACAACAGTTTGGGCGCAGGCGTTAAGAACATTTTTCTTGATTTGGGGGGCGGCTTGGCTAAGGCNNNNTGCGACAGATCGCACTGGTCTGGCGGCAACCATGGGATTTCCGAGCGCGCGGCGCGGCTTAAGGATTCCGCGCCCTCTCCAAATGCCGCGTACGCCTTAGTTGCGTTTTCCTGACCTGCATAGGCTGTCGCCGATAAAAGCACGCCACAGTCAGACGCCAAGGCACGCAGGGCATAGAATTGCGTGACGCGTCTCTGCTCGGGAAAGAAATATGTTTCGAGGTGCCGCACCACGATTTTTCGCAGCATATACACGAACAAATCAGTTCCGCCGTTGCTCGCGACCAGGGCTTCCGTGGCTGCACGGAACTGCTCAAATTGTTGCCGCGAAAGTCTGCGTAGGGCCGGCAACGCAAGATCTAAGAGGGGAATCCTAGCCTGCGGCGGGATGCCTCGAGTCTTAGGCCAGATTCGCACGATCTCGTCACGTATGGCCTCGGATGTGGCGCGGTCCAGATCTTCGAGTTGCTTCTGTCGCGTCGCTGGTTCGCCTGCGAGCAGAAACGCGCAGACTAATGCGCCGGCGCCGAGAGGATCGCGTGCGGCGGCTTGCAGTGCCGGCGGGATCGCCTGATGAAAATCCACGGCGTAACGAAGATGCTGCAGCCTCGCTTGGCCGATGTTCGCAACAACGGCGTGTTGTGAAATGAACGGCGGCGCAAAGCGGTCCGCTCCAGTCTGGGGCAGCGGAAGACCAGGAATTTGTAGCGAGTGAGATAGCTGCGGGGCTTCCAAGGCACGCGAGATCGCGGAAGTTGGCTGCTGTGTCACCCGCGGGAATTTTTCACCAAAACTTGGACGCAACGCGCGAATGCGTTCCGTTAACAGGGGATGCGTCGCGAAAAGTGAGTTGTCCAAGCCATTTGCGAAAAACAAGTGGCTGGCTTCTTCGGCATGTGGCGAATTAATTCTGGAGCCGTAAATGAGTATTTTCTTCAGCGCGCCCGCCAGCCCGGCTGGATTGCGCGTAAACTGGACCGCGGAGGCGTCTGCCAGAACCTCTCGCTGACGACTAACGGCCGCTTGGATCAATCGCCCGAAGAAAACGCCTGCCCAGCCAATGACGATGAGGGCCAGCCCAAGCAAGGGCAGGGGATTCTTGCGTCCGCGTGTCTGGATGAGAATTCGACCGATAACGGCCAGGCAAAGAATTCCAAAAACCAACCCGATGAGGCGCAAATTGAGCCGCATATCGCCATTAAGAATG
>QHOW01000309.1 GCA_003219435.1 Verrucomicrobiota bacterium
AACATTATGAGATCGCTTGCGGAGACATACAATAAATCGAAACATTTGACCGCTGACGGTGTCTAATTACTAGAAAGTTTAATCACCCATCTATGAATCTAAAACATTTCATTTCAGTGAGTTCCTGCTATCTGCGTTTGGCACTTGTTTCAATCGTCGCGTTGGCGGCAAGCGTTGCGACGGTAAGTGCCGATCCCCAGAGCTCGGCAACGCCCAAACAAAAGAAAGTCACATACGTAAGAAAATACGTGAAGGTAACCGGCTCCAATATTCCCGTCCCGGTTTGGGTAGCGGCGGGCCCCCTACCACATACAACGTTTCCAATCCGGAGTTATTCGTACGATGAGATAACGAAAATTCCCGGTGCTCAGACTCCAGCTCAGGTCTTGGCCAACGACCCGAGTATCACGATTAGCCATCGGTAGCAGATCTTGGAGTGCGCGGACATGTCCGCGCTTTGATAGCGGCTGACTGGAGCTGATACCACCCCTCATTCTCGCGGCCCAAATGCAGGCACGTGGGCTTGGTGCGTTTTCCGGGAAATACCGGCTGGCAGCCCTGTGCTTTTCGGCGGCTTACCGTAAAGCTCTTCGCATAAGGGGGGTATTGCGCGCGCAAGTTTGTCGGCGGCAAACTGCCGACGACTGCAGGCTGGCAGCCCTGCGCTCCCCAGGCAACACCGCAACCGAGCTGCTAGAGATTGTCGCGAATGATCTCAAATATCCTCGTGTTATCGAGGACACCGCGGAGAACGTCTGTCCCGGGGCCGCTGCCAAACGCAATGACATCCTCGACCGTGCAGAGGGCTGCTTTTGTGTAGACAGCAGCCGGCTCGCGCGGTTCCACGTCCGGTTGCTCATTTCCGTTTCCGTTCAGGTTGCCCGGTATCTTTGCTGCTCCATAGGATTTCGTGCCATTCGGACCGGTAGCCCAAGTTATCCATGGCTGCCCGGCGGCATTGAATCCGAGCAGGGCAATGCCGCTGTCCTGGCGAAATGGAAATCCATTTAAACTCAATCCGCCGATTGCGACATCGCCACAGACAATGATTGTCGACTTCGGCCCGGCATAATTCCGCGCCACAGCAACCGCGCGGTCTAGTTCAATGGTCTGTCTGAACGTTCTTTCTGCGTTATTTTCTTGCGCGGCTTTACGCATTAGTCCCGCATCGACGACGAGCAAGTACCCGCCAGTGTTGTACTGAAGTAATTCGATCGCTCGCCGCACCATGTCCGAAAGACTGGGTTGTTGGCTTCGCTCTTCGACTTGGTTGATGAACGCAAGCTCCGTGTTGCTAAAGGCACCGAAAACTTTCGACCGGCGCCATGCGGGAATCGCCTCCAGGTCAGCTCGCGTTCGAACGACATCGAACCCATTGCGACGAAGATCGAGCAAAAGATCGCGCCCGTCCTGTCTTTCGCCACCCTTTGCGAGAGGAAGAAATTGCGCCGCTCCGCCGCCCATCGCGATGTCAATTTTTGCACCGTTGACGAACTCAGCCGCAATGCTCTCGAGGTCATCTGGATCAGCCGGATGCGCATAGAAAGCTGCGCTGGTTGGATTAGTCAGTTTCGCATCCGTTACCAGCCCAGTGGCCCGTCCCTGCTCTCGTGCCAATTCAATAAGGTTCGTGATTGCCGACATATCGGGATTCGTGGCGAGGGCGCGATTGGCCACTCTCACACCAGTCGCAATTGCAGTTGCAGCAGCCGCCTGATCCTGAGCAGCGAAATCTTTCGACCAATTCGTAAGCAAAGCGACATGCGGCATCGAATCCAGGCTCAGACGATTATCCGCCCCGCCGGCAAAGACTCGCGTTGCCGCAAGGCGATCGGGCGCAAGCCCCTCTCCGACGAACAAGATAATTCCGAAAGGCTTCCGGACGACCCAGTGTTGAAAATAGAGAACACCCAGCCCGGCAAAGGCGAGCAAACAGAAAAGGGCCAGCAATTGATTGCGCCATTTCATTTGCTCTCCTGTAACGGCGGTCTGCTTGTCACGCCGGAGCCTAGCGAAGGCGGATGAGCGTCGCAAATATCAATGAATCCTGGTCAAATGCCGTAGCTCCGAAAGCTTTCGTGGCGCGACGCACGCGTCTTAATCATCATCTCAGCGCCACGCTTTGCAGAGCGAAGCGACTGCAAAGAACGACTTGTCGACCTCGACGATCGTCGGCAGAGTGCCTGCATATGGCTGGTCCGGTGATGCTCATTATTCGCGATGGCTGGGGCATTAATCCGGGCGGTAAAGAAAAGCGCGAAGAAAATTCGGACGCAACGCTTCTTGCGCGGACGCCGTTCCACGACCAGCTCTACCGCGACTATCCAGGTGCTAAATTGAGCGCGAGCGGCGCTGACGTCGGCTTGCCTGATGGACAAATGGGTAACTCCGAAGTTGGCCATCTTAATCTGGGAGCCGGCAGGATCGTCTATCAGGATCTGACGCGAATTAACGAGGCGATCGCGAACGGCGAACTCGCCCGCAACGGAGTATTGCAGGGAACCTTCGCCCGCGCGCGAGATCGTCGGCTTCACCTCCTCGGGCTGGTCTCTGACGGTGGTGTTCACAGCCACTACTCGCATATGATTGCGCTTGCGAATGCTGCTCATGATGAGGGCGTCGGCGAAATCTTCGTTCACGCCTTCATCGATGGGCGCGATACTTCGCCCACTGGTGGCGCCGGTTATTTGAAAATCTGCGAGGAAGAACTTCAGAAAAGCGGCGGCCGGATTGTCACCGTGGTGGGACGTTACTTCGCGATGGATCGCGATCGGCGCTGGGATCGCACCAAAAAAGCCTGGGACGCGATCGTCCTCGGTCGCGGCGAAATCTGCAAATCATCGCCCTCGGCCGCTGTCGATCAGCAATACAAAAACGGCAAGACCGACGAGTTCATGCCGCCGCTGATTTTTTCCTACGCGAACGAGCAGCGGGTCCGCGATGGCGACGCCGTCTTGTTTTTTAATTTCCGCGCCGATCGCGCGCGGCAATTATCCCAGGCTTTTTTACTAAAGGACTTTGATGGTTTCGATCGCGAAGTATGGCCGCAAGTTCGGTTCGTCACTCTTACGCAATACGATGTGACTTATTCCTCGCCGTTCATTTTCGCTACCCCGGAACTGGCGCGCATCCTGGGCGAGGTCGTCAGCGCGGCTGGCAAATCGCAACTGCGAATCGCCGAGACGGAAAAATATGCGCACGTAACCTATTTTTTTAATGGCGGAATCGAGAAGGCGTTCCCTAGCGAGGAACGAAAAATCGTACCGTCGCCCAAGGTCGCCACCTATGATCTGCAACCTGAGATGAGCGCACGGAAAGTGACCGACGAGGTCATCGCGCGCGTGGCGAATTACGATCTGATTATTCTTAACTTTGCCAATCCGGACATGGTCGGGCACACCGGAATCTTAAAAGCCGGAATCAAAGCGGTCGAAACGGTGGATGAATGCGTCGCCCGCATCATCCCAAAGCTGCTCGACCTTGACGGTAAATGCATCGTCAC
>QHOW01000310.1 GCA_003219435.1 Verrucomicrobiota bacterium
TCGATCAACCGGCGTAAATGATCAGCTATCGGCGCGTGATCGAGTCGTTGTATTACTTCGTCCAAAAAACCGGTTACGATGAGGCGTTGGGCGACTGGCACGGGTATCCCGCGCGTGCGCAGATAAAATAGTTCGTCTTCGTCTATCTGACCGGAAGTTGCGCCGTGGGTGCAACGGACGTTGTCGGCCAGGATTTCGAGGCCGGGCATTGAATTGGCTTCGGCGTCGTCGCTCAAGAGAAGGTTGCGAACTTTTTGATACGCGTCGGTGAAATGGGCGTGCGGTTCCACTCGGATGAGGCCACCGAATGTGCAGCGGGCACGATCGTCGAGCGCGTTTTTGTAAAGGAGATCGCTCGCAGTGCGAGGCGAGATGTGATCCTGCAACGTGCGCGCGTCAAACTCCTGCTGGTGTTTGGCCACAGCAACAGCGAGCAAATCGCTTCGGCCGCCCTCGCCGATGAGCCGGCTCAAGCTTTCGAAGCGCGAATACTTCCCGCCCAGTCGAATTCATTTGCAGCGCGATGACATTGTCTCCCCAGTTTTGCGTGCACAAATAGGTAACTTTCGCACCGGGGCCGGCAATCAAGTCGTTTACGCCGCACGCAAACCCTGCAGGTTGTTCTTTTCCCCGATACCGATCTAACGAGCGGAAATGCTCGATGACGGTCACTTTCGCCAGTTCGTCCGTGACCAGAAGCAAATGCGGAAACGCGGATGCGTTCTCACTATTGAGCCAATGGAAAATTTCGATCGGCAATTCGATCTCGACGCCGCGCGGGACGTAAATGAATGTGCCAGAGGAAACGAGTGCCTGATGCAACGCGGCGAACTTGGCCGAACCGAGCCTGGCCGGTCGCGACATGAAATGTTTTCGGAACAGCTCGGTATGCTCGACCATGGCGCGCTCAAGCGATTGAAAGATCACGCCGCGCTTTTTCAATTGATCCGAAATCACGTCGCGCTCAATGAGCTGGTCGCCGGCGAAAATCATGCGCCCAGCGACCTCATCAAGCCCACGCGATTGCTCCAGAATCACGGCACGTTCGTCATCGGCTAATGTGCCGCCATAATTGAAAGGCGTTAGATCGAGAAGACCGACATTAGAAAATCGCCAGGCCTGATCCTTCCGCGTTGGCTTTGGCAACGCTTCGAATTCTTTCCACGCGGCTCGCTGCTGGTCTTGAAACCAATCCGGAAAATCACGCGACTCGACCGGTCCGGAAAGGATCGACCCAGCTTGCTTCCTTTCTTCGTGTGCGACTAACGACATATCGATCTTAGACAAGAAGGGCGGTCATTGACCGCCGCTACAGTTGGAACTGTCGGCCTAATCTTACCCGACCGAACCTTCCATCTCCAGCTCGATCAGCCGCT
>QHOW01000045.1 GCA_003219435.1 Verrucomicrobiota bacterium
AGAGGCCTTGGCTGAGGGTGATTTTTGCGCCTGACCGATTCGCACGACAGATGCGACGGCGAGCAGCGCGATGGCAGTAATGATAACCAATCCTATTCTTCGACTGAACATTCTGACCTCCTTAGTTTACCGACTGAACGGCGGTTGTTGTTGGAATCCCCGGCCGTCTTTTTTGGACGGCTTCCGGTCTGATAATCTTTTTCCTAATGCGGAGTCAATAAAATTCGGTCTCAAATTACATTGCAAATATGTAATGTTCTTCCCCTGGCTGCCCCGAGAGGCCTTCTTCGCCGCCTAACGAGTCGTCAGTCGCCGCGAAGGTTCTCGGCAGGGTCGTTCGCCAAGAGAAGCCGTTATCTGGATCATGTGTCTCCTTTTGGCCGCTCTTTCGGATTCGAGCATTTTAGACCGTCTCTTGATTCTGCCTTCCATTCGCGGATGGATTGAGCTAATTGATTTATTACACGTCCATCCAATCACCTTTGAACAAACAACAATCGCTGGAACTACTTCTGATCCTGCTTGGTCTGTTTTGTTGCGTCGCCCGGGAGGCAGAGACACAGCCCACGCCTCCGCCCGAGGCGGGAACTGGCCTGGAAGGATCGATTTCTCTGCACACGATTTCGGGTGGGCCAGTGAAACAGGGCGTTCCCGATTCAAAACCGCTTGGGAATACCACGTTCGTCGTCAAGAAGGCGGACCTCACGGTTGCATCCTTCACGACGGACGATCAGGGCCGGTTTCGGATTTCTTTGCCTTCAGGGCATTACAGCATTTTGAAGAAAGACTGGAAGAGTAGAGTGGGATTCTATGGCCCTTTTGAGGTCGATATAGCTGCGGGCCAGATCAAGAAGGTTCAGTGGAACTGCGACACAGGAATGCAATGAAGGCACTATCCGATGCTAAAGTCACGACTTCCGCACGCCCTCTTCCACCTGCACTTTCGCGATCACCTGCAATTCTCGCGCTGCCCTCGTCTCATCGGTCTCCGAGACTGCGAGTGATCAATGGCTGCACCCGCTTGAGCGCTCGCGATCGAGCAATGGGCGCGAGGCCCTACGAGATCAAAGAGCCAGCAGCCCGTCAACTATCCGCAACATACGGTCGCCGCGCTGGGCGAGGTTGTTATCGTGGGTGACAACAAGAAGCGTCTTTTTCCGCTCCCGCGCCAAACCTAAGAGCAGATCCATGATCGCATCGCCGGTTTTTGAATCGAGATTGCCGGTCGGCTCGTCGGCAAAATAATGTTCGGATCATTCGTTATGCGCGCGAGAAATCCGCTGCGCTCTGTTACGGCGCATCCATATATCGCCCCGAGCTTACGCCATCAATAATCACGCTGCGCAGCAACTCGAATTGAAACCAACCATGAAGAATCTCTGTGCTGTAATTCTGCTGAGTTCGTTTGCTCTGTCTGTGAGCGGCCAACCGCAGGCGGACCCGCTTGAAAAATTGGCCGACGATTTTTGGGCTTGCCGCGCGAAATACGCGCCGTTCACGGGCGATGACGTGAACCGAATGGAGCGGCCCGGTGGCATGCGCGACTGGTCGAAGGCCAGCATCGAAACGCGGCGCAAAGATTTAGCCGGGTTTGAAGCGCGCTGGAAGAAGATCGACGCAACACATTGGCCTATCCCCAAGCAGGTCGACCATCGGCTAATCGGATCGGCTTTATCGCGCGTGCGCTGGGAACTCGATATCAATCCCCGTTGGAAACGCGATCCGAATTTTTACATCGAGCAAACGCTCACCCCGATCGCTGAAGCGTTCCTTGTTCCCGGGCCATACGATGAAGCACGGAGTAACGAAATCTTGACGCGAATCGAAAACATCCCGTCGATCCTGCAACAGGGCGCGGCAAATCTCGACAAACCGCCGGGGCCATTTGCGACGGTGGCGATCCAGGCACTCGACGGCGTCCGCGACCGTCTGCGCAAAATGTCGAAGGCCTTGCCAGGATCGACAATGCTCAAAGAAGCGGACTTGAACGGCGCCGTCGAGCGGGCCGCGGACGCGCTCGAGAAATATCAAGGAGCGCTTAAGGAAAAGCTGCCGTCGTTGCCGCAACAAACGTCGCTCGGTCGCGACGCTTATCTTTTCTTCCTCAAGAACGTCGCGCTCTATCCCTACTCGCCGGAGGAACTCCTCGCCATGGGACGCCAGGAATGGAACCGCGCCGTGGCGTTCGAAGCGTACGAGAAGAATAGGAACAAAGATGTTCCGCCACTCAAATTCGCCGATAACATCGACAATTGGATCAAAGACGCGGCCGCAAAAGAATTGTCGATCCGCAAATTTCTCAACGAACGGAGCATTCTCGCCGTTCCCGATTGGGTCCAGCACTTCATCCTACGTCCGATGCCCGAATATCTTCGTCCGGTCCAGGACTTCGCCTCGATGGTTGATTTCACATCGGCATCGCGTCTGCAAGACAACGGTTGCCGTTATGTGACCGAACCTTCTCCAAACGCCGGCTATTTTCTGCGTGCGACCGCGCAGGATCCGCGACCGTTAACCGTTCACGAAGGACTTCCCGGCCACTGGTTTCAACTGTGTCTTTCGTGGAAACACGAAGACTCGATCCGGCGCCATTACTACGATTCCGGCGCGAACGAAGGAATCGCTTTTTACGCCGAGGAGATGATGTTGCAGGCCGGATTGTTCGATGACAGCCCGCACACGCGCGAGATCATTTACAATTTTATGCGACTTCGCGCACTGCGGGTAGAAGTGGACGTGAAACGCGCGCTCGGCGAGTTCACGCTCGAGCAAGCGGCGAAATATTTGGAAGAGAAAGTGCCAATGGACTCAAACACCGCGCACCAGGAAGCGATTGCCTTTTCTACTGGTCCCGGTCAAGCGATCACGTATCAGATCGGAAAACTTCAGATCATGAAATTTCTCGCCGACGCGCGGATGCAACAGGGTGAAAAATTCAACCTCAACGCCTTCCACGATTTCGTCTGGAAAAACGGCAACGTCCCGATCGCGTTGCAGCGCTGGGAATATTTAGGCGACATCGGAAGATAGCCTTCCAGGCTATCTCGGCCGACATGCATCTTGCATGTCGAATTGTAACGGCAAGCTGGAAGCCCACCGGCCGAGTCAGGCAAGATACCTAACCTCCGGACGAATCGGATGAGGAAAACGAAGGGAATGCGACCAAAGATTCCGTCGCGAACGTCACGAAGCAGGTGATAAGAATCGCAGATCGCTCGCGAACGATGACCTGCTGCTCGGTAATGGGAAAAGCGCTTCTATACATAAATCTAATCGATGATCTCGAGACCCATTTGGCGGGCGGTGCCGGCGATGATGCGGAAGGCGGCTTCATCGTTGCGCGCGTTTAGATCTTTGGATTTCGTTTTCACGATGTCCATGACTTGTTTGCGCGTGACTTTGCCGACCTTCGTCTTGTTTGGTTCTTTGGAACCGGCAGCGATATTCGCCGCCTTTTTTAACAGAACGGCCGCAGGCGGACTCTTCGTGATGAAGGTGAACGATTTGTCTTTGAAAACGGTGATTACGACCGGGAGGATGTCGCCGGCTTGCTTCTGAGTGGCGGCGTTAAATTCCTTGCAGAACGCCATGTCCAAGCGCAGTTCCCACCGGCGGAGCAGGGTTCGCTTGCCCAGCGGGAATCTGGAGTTTGATGTGAGCGACTACTTCTTTTGCCATGATTTGTTAAAGCGTTGAATTGTTGAAGCGTTGCAGCGGAAAACTAACCGCGTTCGACTTGCCAATACTCTAATTCAACCGGCGTGGCGCGGCCGAAAATGGTGACGGAGACGCGCAGTTTGCCGCGCTCAGGATCAATTTCTTCGACGATGCCGGTTTGATTTTGGAACGGGCCGTCAGCTACTTTTACCGATTCGCCTACTTCGAAGCTGACTTTTGGTTTCACTTTTTCTTCGCGCTCTTTCATTTGCGCGAGCATGCTGTCGACTTCCGATTGGCGCATCGGGATCGGTTTGTCTTTGGTCCCGGCAAAACCGATCACGCCGGGTGTATCCCGGATGAAATACCAGGTGCGCCCGACAAGCTGATTGTTTTCGTCGAGCAAATGCATGTTCACAATTAGATAGCCGGGAAAAAATTTGCGCGTCGTTTCGCTCTTTTTGCCCTTCTTAATTTCCGAGACGCGCTCGGTCGGGACGAGGACTTCGTAGACCAAGTCGCCCATTTCCTCAGTCTTGATGCGCTTGAGGATATTCTCCCGCACCTTGTTTTCCTGTCCGGAAAGCACGTGCACGACGTACCATTGATCTTTGCCTGCGAGCATTTGTGCCATAAATCAGATTGGTAGGGCGCGATCGCTGAGCGCGCCGGGGAAGCGGACGGCCCCCCGCCGCCGCGGGGTCCCTACCATTTTGCCTGCGAGCGTTTGGGCCATAATCAGTGAATTCGGGTGAAAAAGTGGACAAAGTTCACCAGGACGAAATCGAAAAGGGCCACGTAACCACCGAGCAATAACATCGCGATGATGACGACGAGCGTCGAATCTGTGAGTTCCTTGTAACGGCGAAAGCCCTTCTCTTTCGGGTCCCAAGGCCAGGAAGCTTTCTGCAACTCGACCTTCACTTCGCCGAAGAAATTTTTGACTTTGGTGATCATTGATTTCTAAAAACAACGTCCAACATCCAACGCTCAACGTCCAACGCCCAATTGGCTGCCTTTGAATTTGAAGTTCAGCGTTCGATGTTGGGCGTTCGGCGTTTTCAAAGTCTTCCAACACGCCAGGAGGGACTCGAACCCCCAACCGACGGTTTTGGAGACCGCTACTCTACCAATTGAGCTACTGGCGTTTTTTAATCTTCCTCTTCCGCTTCCTCCTAATCTCCTCTTCCTTCGACATCCCTCAAGTGAGCAGAGTGAGAGGAAGAGGCAGGAGGAAGAATTTAATCCAGAATTTCACTGACGCGACCCGCGCCAACGGTTTTTCCGCCTTCACGAATGGCGAAGCGAATCGTCTTCTCCATTGCGATGGGTGTGATCAACTCGACTTCAATGGAGATGTTGTCGCCCGGCATGACCATTTCCACGCCTTCGGGCAGTTTGACCGTGCCAGTAACGTCCGTTGTCCGGAAATAGAATTGCGGCCGATAATTCGAGAAAAACGGCGTGTGACGTCCACCTTCCTCTTTGCTCAACACGTAGACTTCCGCCTTAAACTTCTTGTGCGGCGTAATCGAACCCGGCTTGGCGATGACCTGGCCGCGCTCGACGTCTTCCTTCTTCAAGCCGCGTAGCAAAACGCCCACATTGTCGCCCGCGCGCGCTTCATCGAGAAGTTTGCGGAACATTTCGATGTCGGTCGCAACGGTCTTAGCGGTAGGCCGAATTCCAACCAATTCCACTTCCCCCATTTTCTTGAGAATGCCGCGCTCAACGCGACCAGTCGCCACGGTGCCGCGCCCTTCAATGTTGAACACGTCTTCGATCGGCATCAGGAATGGCTGATCGACCGGCCGCTCGGGCACCGGGATGTAATCGTCAATCGCTTCCACGAGGGCGAGCACCTGCTTTTCTGCTTCGGCATCGCCATTGAGCGCCTTCAGGGCGCTGCCTTTAACAATCGGAATTTTGTCGCCCGGAAATTCATACTGCGTGAGGAGATCACGCACCTCCATCTCGACGAGATCGAGAAGCTCCGGGTCATCGACCATGTCGACTTTGTTCAGGAACACGACAATCGAAGGCACGCCCACTTGCCGTGCGAGCAGGATGTGTTCGCGGGTTTGCGGCATTGGCCCATCGGCGGCGGAAACAACCAGGATGGCGCCATCCATTTGCGCCGCGCCGGTGATCATATTCTTAACGTAGTCGGCGTGACCGGGACAATCCACGTGAGCGTAGTGACGTTTGTCGCTCGAATACTCCACGTGCGCAGTGTTGATGGTGATCCCGCGCTCTTTCTCCTCGGGAGCGTTGTCGATTGATTCGTATGCGCGCACTTCGGCCATGCCCTTCTTCGCCAGCACCTGCGTAATTGCTGCCGTCAAGGTAGTTTTGCCATGGTCCACGTGACCAATCGTGCCGACATTGACGTGCGGCTTATCGCGTTTAAATGCTTCCTTAGCCATTTCAATTCTCCTGGTTAACAAACTGTCTCGTTTTCTTTCAATCATGCACTGATCTGCTGCCGGTCGCGAGCTCCTTCTGGAGCCCATGACCGGGATTGAACCGGTGACCTCGTCCTTACCAAGGACGTGCTCTACCAACTGAGCTACATGGGCCGCTCTTCGTCATCTTGATGCTCGCTGCCCTCTCCGTGGCGGAGCCGAGCGACGAACCGGTTTCACTTTCCGCCAGAGAGATAAAAGTCCCAAAGCCGCGTCAAATTTGCAATTTGAACGACCATGGGACCGCTTCGTTCCAGCAAAAAGCGTCCGCAAGCTAACCGCGCGCGTTGGGGTGTCAAAGAAATTTCTTGGCTGATTATCAATCCAAATCCGATCAACTGCAGCTTCCTGAAGGTGGAACGGGCGCTCCGCGCACGTTGCTAATTTATGCGGCCTCGCGGCCATTTTAACATCGAGCGACGGAGCGCTCGACCCACCTAGCGAATTCTTCCGCTGGTGGGCTCCGGCTTTCCCCGGGTCACCAGGCGCACGATCACTGCAATGATAAGCAGCACCGCGATCGCAATCCCAATATTTCGTGGCGTGATAAAACTCGGGCCCGGCGTCGGCGTCGGCGTCGGCGTCGGCGTCAGCTTCGCTGTCGGAGGCGGCGCATTCTTCGCCGCCAGCATCGACTCTGCATATTGCAGGCGCTGCGGCGTATCGGTATCGGTCGGATTTAACCGTATCGCCTCTTTATAGTCATTGATCGCGTTCTCATACTGCTGCATCAGGCTATAGGTGTAACCACGCTTCGCGAAAAGGTCCGCTGCCGCCAGCTTCGCTTGATCGCTCGAGTTGGGATCGGTCTGGGAAAGAACGGCGGTGTAATCCTGGATGGCTAAATCGTACTGCTTCAAACCACGATATGCAGAGGCGCGCCAGCGGAGTGTTTGAGCGTCGTTGGGCTTCAACTCGAGTGCCTTGTTCAAGTCCGCGAGTGCCGCATCGATTTGGTTCTGGGAAACCTGCGTTGAGCCGCGTTCGGAGTAACCGGCATAATCCTTCGGCGCGATTTCAATCGCCTTCGAAAAATCCTCGATCGCCTCCGGGAACCTGTTCATCCTGTGATAAACACGGCCGCGATCGTTGTAAATTCGCGCGTCTTTTGGATTCAATTGGATCGCCTTAGTAAACTCGGCGATTGCTTCGTCGTATGCGCCGCCTTGTGCGAGTTCGACCCCTTTGTTGGCATGCTCGGCGGCACCGCCGCCAGATTTTTTGCGCTGCGCCTGTCCCATACTGCTCTGCGCAAGGCAGAGAAGCGCGGTGGCCGCGATTATGAGGCTGGAATTTCTTGACATAGGAATGTGTTCTCCTGACTTCCTTCGATTTTGAGCGACTAATCGTTTGTAAGCGAGCAAATTAACGAGCCAAAAAAGCATTGCAGTGAAGCGAACGAATTCCACGCCGGCAATTGCCAATCCACGCGGCCGCAGCAATTCCTCGGAAGGCTATGCCGCGCTCTTTGCCACTATCGTCATCTGGTCGACGCCATCGCTTTTCATGTATTATTTGAACCGTTATTACGATCCGTGGGCGCAAAATTTTTATCGATATCTCGTGGCGTGCATTGCGATTGCACCCTTGGTAATTTTCCGAATTCAGCGCAGCGGGCCGCGATTCGATTGGCATGCTGTGATGATATGTTTCCTCCCATGCCTGCCTAACGTTGTCCACCAAGTCACGCAGGTGATGGCCCTCTCTTATATGGGTCCAGGTGTTTATACAATTTTCACCCGCGCCTCAGTAATTTTCACCGCGCTCCTCGCGCTCGCGTTTTTCCCCGAGGAACGTCACGTGATTCGTCAGTGGCAGTTTCAGGCTGGCACTGTCCTTGGATTAATCGGCGCTTTTGGTGTGGTCTGGTTTCAACCGGGGTGGGAAGCTGGGCATATTGCTCTTCCAGGATTATTCATCGCCTTTACCGCCACGTTTTGTTGGGCGCTTTATGGCATTTTGGTGAAGCGCCCCTCCGCGCACCTTGGCTCAATTCGGAGTTTTGGATTGATCAGTTTGATCACTTCAGTCCTTTTGCTTCCGCTCACATTCGCGTTTGGGAAAATTGATACCCCGCTTCACACGGGACCACATGTCAACCTGATCTTGATCGTCTCCGCAGTAAGCTGCATCACCCTCGCACATGTCTTGTACTATGTAGCAATCAGAGAGATCGGCGTCGCGCTTTCCCAAACACTCCAGCTCCTTTGTCCAGCGGGCGCACTGGGGCTCTCCGCATGGATTTACGGCGAACGCCTTACTCACGCTCAGATTTGGAGCGCTGCCATTCTCCTTCTTGGCGCTTTCCTTGCCATGCGCGCCAAACCGGTGGCAACGACAGAAGCCGCCGAAAATATCTGAGGCAAGTTAAAACGTTAAGAGGGTTACAAAGTTACAAACGCTGATATTGGCCGCAGTTGTAACGATGTAATATTTTAGCCTCTCTGCAGCACTGCATTCATTCAAAACCTAGATTCTGGATTGAACTTGATGCTGGATAATCTGCGCGCCATTGCGTTATTCAGTATCGAGAATGAAGCACCCCTGCATCTGCCCATCGTCACGTGAATCTTAGAAAGTATCTTCGCAAGCGCCAGAAACAGATTGATCACGCGCTTGATCGCTATTTGCCGAAAGCGAACACGAAACCAGCAACACTTCACAAGGCTATGCGCTACAGCCTTTTCGCCGGTGGAAAACGACTGCGACCTATTCTTTGCCTTGCGGCGGCTGAAGCTTGCGGGGGAAAAATCAGGGATGCCTTTCCCTTCGCCTGCGCGCTGGAATGCATCCACACTTACTCGCTGGTGCACGATGATCTCCCAAGCATGGATGACGATGATTTCCGCCGGGGGCGTCCTACTTGTCACAAAGTCTTCGGCGACGGCATCGCGGTGCTGGCCGGAGACGCCCTGTTGACAATCGCGTTTGAAATTGTTTCGACCGCGAAGCCGCCGCCACGCTACGACATGTCGATTTTATTGCGCGAGATCGCAATCGCGGCGGGAAGTCAAAAGTTGATTGCCGGCCAGGTTGCAGACCTCGAAGCCGAAGGCAGGCCCGTCAAACGAGACCAGTTGCGTTATATCCATGAAAACAAAACGGCTGCGATATTGAGCACTTCGGTGCGACTGGGCGCAATGAGCGCGAACGCGGACGCCAGGAAGCTCCGGGCCGTCACTCGCTTTGGGCACGGACTCGGTCTCGCCTTCCAGGTGATCGACGATATTCTCGATGTAACGCAGACCTCGGAGATACTGGGGAAAAGTGCCGGCAAAGATATCGCAGCGAAGAAAGCGACTTATCCCTCAGTAATTGGTCTTGAGAAATCACGCGCCGAAGCCAGGCGGCTTACCCGCCAGGCGCACAACGTATTGTCCGTGTTCCGCTGCGGCGAAGCTGAGCCGCTGCATTGTCTCGCAAATTATCTCCTCGAACGCGAATACTGAATTTCCCATTTCTGGGGAGCGCAGACCGCTGGCCCGCAGTCGTTCGGCAGCCTGCCGACGACACTTTGCGTGTCGCAACACGAAAAATTTAAGCGCTACCAAAAGACTTTTCGGCAAGCTGCCGAAAAGAACAGGCTGGCAGCGCTGGCAGCCTGTGCTCCCTGGAATTTGCAGACTCACGCGAGCGCGAGGTTGGGATCGATCTCTTCTGTCAGTTTCGATTCAAATCCGGCTTGCAGCCGCAGCCATCCGGCAAATGCGATCATCGCCGCATTATCGGTGCACAACCAGGGCTCGGCGCTTTTGAATTCGAATCGTTCGCGCGCACATGCCTCAGCCAATTGTCGCCGAAGTTCACGGTTACAACTCACTCCCCCGCTTATCGTCACAAGATCAACCTCGCATTTCTGAGCCGCTGCAATTGTTTTGCGCACCAGCACTTCGACAACAGCCTGTTGAAATGATGCGCAAAGATCATGTATCACGCGGTCATCCCGAGCGGATGCGAGGAACCCCTCACCGCGTGATTGGTCACCCTTTGGCTCTCGGTAATCCAAGCTTCGATTGCGAGGTCTCTCGCCGTCTGCGCGACTCGGGATGACCCCAATTTTCGGCAACAAATATCGGACCGCTGTTTTTAAGCCGCTGAAGCTGAAGTTTTCCGAGTCAAGCATACTGCGGGGCAGTTGAAATCGATTCGAATCACCCTTCCGAGCACATTTTTCAATTTCCGGGCCGCCGGGGTAACCGAGTCCGAGCATCTTGGCAACCTTATCAAATGCCTCGCCGGCAGCGTCATCGACCGTGCGCCCGATCAACTGGTAATCGGCAAGGCCTTCTACTTGCACCAACATCGTGTGCCCGCCGCTAACGATCAGTGAAACGTTCGGCTTTACCTCGCTGTCGCCAAAGAAAGGCGAAAGCAGGTGCCCTTCGAGGTGATTGATTGCGAGATACGGCTTGCCGAAGCCAATTGCCAAGCCTTTGGCAATTGAGCCGCCGATCATGAGCGAACTCGCCAGACCGGGCCCGCTGGTTGCCGCAAATGCATCCACCTCCGAGGTGTCGATCTTTGCATCGCGTGTCGCCCGTTCGAGAAGTTGCGGCGCGTGCACGAGATGATTACGCGAAGCGATCTCGGGCACTATTCCACCGTACTTTTCATGCTCGGCGATCTGTGAGGCGACTTCGCTGGCCAGCAGCTCCGAGCCGGAGTGGCCGTTGCCTCCGCGCAAAATCGCGACCGCGGTTTCATCGCAAGAGGTTTCAATTGCCAGAATCGTCACGCGATAATTCTAAGGCAGGCGGCCCGCCTGCCAAACTGGGCAACCGATGCGGTCGCCCTACAGTTATTTCTTTACCGCTTCGGCTTTCGGTGCGCTTTGCTGCGCGTAGATCATGAGCCCCTTCAGCGCGTCAATTGCGCGCAGCAACTGCGGATCTTTCGTCTTGATGATGTTTTTTTCGTCCTCGGGTTTCACATTCTCCGCGTTGCGCAGGGCGAAGAGCGCGCGCTCTTGCTCGGCGGTCACAGCAACGCGAATATTTGGAGCGACACCATTTCCCTGAATCACCTGCCTGCTCGGCGTATAATATTTAGCGGTCGTAAAACGCACGGCGGAGCCGTCCGGCAATTGCATGACGTTCTGCACAGAACCTTTTCCAAAAGTAGTTTCGCCGACGAGAATGGCACGATGCAGATCCTTGAGCGCGCCGGCAACGATCTCGGCGCCACTCGCGCTGCCCTCATTAATCAAGAGAGCCATTGGAAAGTTTGGGCGATCCTTTTTTGCTCCGGAAGTTGAGTAATCATGCTGTTGGGAGGCCATTCTGCCCTGCGTTGAGACTACCTTTGATCTAGGCGGCAAAAATTGAGCGCACACATCCACCGCGCTATTCAATAATCCGCCCGGATTGTTTCGCAGATCGAGAATAAGCGCCTGCATCCCTGCCTTTTGCAATTCGTCGAGCGCCTTTGATAATTCCTCCGCCGTGGGTTCATTGAACTGAATCAACCGGACATAACCGATCCTAAATGGGCCGGTGAGCTCCTCGTCCAGCAGTCTCGCTCCTTTGACGCTGCGCACCTTGATCTCCGCGCGATCCAGCGTGTAATCTTTGATTTCCTTGGTCGATGGGCGAAGAAGGGTGAGTGTCACTCTGCGCCCAGCTGGTCCGCGTAAAATATTAATGGCATCCTGGAGGTCCATTCTTTCTGTTGATGCCCCGTTTATCTTCAAAATCTGATCGCCCGAAAGAATGCCCG
Organism: Verrucomicrobiota bacterium; assembly: GCA_003219435.1. GTDB lineage: Bacteria > Verrucomicrobiota > Verrucomicrobiia > Chthoniobacterales > UBA10450 > Udaeobacter. Next base: position 11,838 of record QHOW01000045.1, read on the forward strand.
CTCTGGCCGCAGGCGTGTCCTCCATCGCAGTAACCACTGTAGGCAAACCGTTTTTCATCGAGACCTCTATGCCGAGACCGTTAAAACGGCTGCGCGTGTCCTCTTGCATGTCGCGGAAATCATCCGGATCCATGAACTGGCTATGCGGATCAAGCGACGAGAGCATGCCTTTCATCGCTGCCGTGATGAGGTCGTGATAGCTCGTCTTGCTGCCGTCGACGTAATCCTGTCGAATCAATTCAATGGTTTTTGCGAAAATGGAAATTTGCGAGTAACCGTTATCCTCTTCATTCTTTCCTTGCTGCGCCTCTTGCGCGCGGAGGCCGGAAAGAACGCCGAGCAGCCAGCAAGCTAACGACAGCATGACAACCAGGCGTCTCATATTTCGAACCAATATTAAAAAGGACTGCACCATCGCTCATCCGGGATTTTTGGCAACGCGCAATACCCTGTAGCCGCGTCTAGCATGAAGATTTTCCTCCGCCTGTTCGTCATCTCTCTTTTCTTGCCTGCGGCCAACAGCTTCGCCGCGCAAACTGCCGATGCCGATTACGAAGCGGTGGCCGAGGAATATATCAAAGGTTACTTCGCCGCTCGCCCGCTTCAAGGCACCGCTCTCGGGCTTCACGAATATGACGGCAAAATCACCGATTACAGCCGCCTCGCCCTGGACGCCGAGCTTTCCCGGCTACGGCGGTTTGACGATCGATTGAACAAATTCGACCCAACCAAATTAAGTCCGCGCCAATCGATCGATCTGCGAATTCTGCAAGCGGCCGTTAAGAAGGAACTCTTTCAGATGCAGGACCTATCGGTTTTCGAGCGAAATCCCATGGTTTACGCGCGCGCGGCGGACCTGAATATTTATGTGCAGAGGAACTTTGCGCCGCTTGAAGATCGCGTTCGCAGTATCATCGCGATCGAATCCGAGGTCCCAAATATTCTGATCGCGGCCAGAACCAACCTGAATGAAGTCCTTCCCAAACCGTATGTGGAACTTGCCATTCAGATCGCGAGAGGGTCCTCGGATTTCCTAAAGAAAGATCTCCCTGCCGCGATTGCCGGATTAAAGGACGAGCAACTCCGCGCCGCCTTTCAGGTTTCCAATCGCAAAGCTGCCAACGCGCTCAACGATTATGCGGCGTGGCTGGAACGAGAAAAACTTCCGAAGGCGTCGCTCGATTTTGCTCTCGGCGAGGAAAAATTCAGGCGCCTCCTGGCTCAAACCGAACTGGTCGACCTTTCGCCGCAGAAAATTCTTGATATCGGCATGGCGCAATTAAAAACGGAGCAGGAAGCGTTTGCCAAGGCTGCAAAAAAAATCGATCCAAACAAGCCGCCGATTGAAGTTTTCAAGCAAATCCAGAGCGAGCATCCGACTCCGGAAAATCTCATTCCCGATGTAGCCAAAGACTTGGACAAAATACGGAAATACGTCTCGAGCCACAATCTGGTGACCATCCCCTCAGACGTGCGCGCAAAAGTTAAGGAAACCCCGGAATATGACCGCGCCACCTCTTTTGCCTCGATGGACACGCCCGGCCCGTTCGAGAAGCGCGCGAACGAGGCTTACTACTATGTAACGCCCACGGAGAACGACTGGCCGGAGAAACAAAAGGAAGAATGGCTCACCGCCTTCAATTATTACACTTCAGACATTACTTCGATTCACGAAGCCTATCCTGGCCATTATGTGCAGTTCCAGCACCTGAACGCATCGTCGGCCAGCAAGGTAGAAAAGATTTTCGATAGCTACGCGTTTGTTGAAGGGTGGGCCCATTACTGCGAGAAAATGATGATCGACGAGGGATTCGGTAGCCCGACCAGCTCGAGTCCCAGCGAAGAGGACGTCAAACGCGCGGCCAAATATCGCATGGCGCAAGCCGACGAAGCGCTACTCCGCCTATGCCGCTTATGTGCGTCGATCAAAATGCATACCCAGAACATGTCCATCGAGGAGGCAACGAAATTTTTTCAGGACAATTGTTACTACGAGGAAAAACCGGCGCGCCAGGAAGCGATGCGAGGCACTTTTGATCCCGGCTACCTCAACTACACTCTGGGCAAATTGCAGATCCTGAAATTGCGCGACGATTACAAAGCGCAGCAGGGCGATGAGTTCTCACTGCAAAAATTCCATAACGAACTGCTCAACCACGGCATGCCACCGATTCGGCTCCTTCGCGAGATCATGCTCAAAGATCAGAGCAAGTGGGATGAAGTGCTGTAACACAGGCATCCTGCCTGTCTCGGTCTAGCGGGCTTCCAGCCCGCATTGTGGTCGTCCGGGCAGGAAACAGCCAGGATCGGCTGTGTTACTCCGCTTCTGAATTACCCAATAGATCTTTGAGCAATGGCTGCGGATTCGAAGGCAGTTCTTCTACGTCGCGCAATTTTTTCGTGATGGCGCGGGAACGAACATCGACATCTTCCATCTTCCGAGAAGCCTGATCGATTTTCTCCTTCACCGCTGATAGTGCTTCACCGAATTTTCCGAACTCGGTTTTGACGCCTGCCAGCAAGTTCCAAACTTCGCTCGACCGTTTCTGGATCGCGAGCGTACGAAAACCCATCTGCAAGCTGTTAAGCAATGCGGCGAGCGTGGTCGGCCCCACAAACGTGACACGGCAATCGCGCTGCACGTTCTGCACTAGGCCGACGCGCCGAATCGCTTCAGCGTAAAGTCCTTCGCTTGGCAGAAACATGAGCGCAAAATCAGTCGTCTTTGGCGGGTTGATGTACTTTTCGCAAATATCTTTCGCGCACCGCTTCAACTGCGTCTCCAAAGTTTTCATCGACGCTTCTACTGCCGTGACATCGCCCTTTTCCTGCGCCGCTGCCAAACGCTCATAGTGTTCCATTGGAAATTTCGCATCTATTGGCAGCCATACTGGCACGTCGTTGTCTTGGTTGCCGGGCAGTTTGATTGCGAACTCGACGCGTTCATCGGTGTCATCGCGTGTCTTCATGTTTTGCGCGAACTGATCCGGCGTCAGCATCTCTTCCAACAACACGCCGAGTTGCCATTCGCTCCAGCCGCCGCGCGTTTTCACGTTTGTGAGCACGCGCTGCAATCCGCCGACGTCGCTAGCCAATTGCTGCATCGCGCCAAGACCCTGGTGCACCTGCTCAAGCCGATCGCTCACCAGTTTGAACGATTCACCCAAACGTTTCTCCAGTGTGCCTTGCAATTTCTCGTCAACGGTCGCGCGCATTTTGTCGATCTGCTTCGAGTTGTCCTCCTGCAATTGCTTCAGCCGAAGATCGACAATCGAACGCACACTCGCGAGAGACTTGGTTAATTCCTCGCGCTGCGTTTTCGCGGCATTCGCGCCCTCTTCGCGACTGCGCGCCATCTCGTCTCGCAGCATCCGCTCTCCCCGCTCTTGCGCGCGCTCCAACAAATCGATTTTTCCTACTAGCGCCCCATCATTGGCTCCGCCACGCCGTGCCAGCAGAAAAACAATCGCGACAAGCAAGCTGCCGCCGAGCACGCCGATGACGAGATAAAAGATATTCATCCTGTGCGATCAAACATTCCCTTGCTGTTAGCAATCAGAGATTCCTCGACTTCGTTCACAATGACAAGAGCAACTAAAATCGCCCGAACCCCTTCGTATGCGGACTGCCCCTGGCAACAAATTGCTTTTGGCTTGGAACAGGGAGGCACGCGGCGTAAAGGATGGGCATGACCGATTTACCGAAGCGATCAGGAGCAACGGTTTCTGCAGAATTGCGAGATGCGGGCGGCGGCATTCTCTCCAGAGGAGAAGCACTCCTCTTCCCTAATGATGATAAGAGCGCCAACTTTTATCCCCATGATTCAGCACTTCGGGATACCATTGAAAGCCGTGCAAAAACTCTAGTTTTTACGACCGAGAACGAATCGCGATCAATTGTCGCGATTAAGGAATGTCCTGGGGAAGTGCTCCACGAGCTACACTTTCACTTACGACTCTCGTGATTGCTTGGAGCGCTGGCCGTGGCGACGGCTATGCGCACAAAGCCCTGCAAATATCAAGGATGGCCCAGCGTTATCCGACCCAATGGGATATCGATCTCGATTGCGGAGCCGCTGCCCCGAACCATCCCCGCATCCACTAACAGGCCGCCTAAGAGCCTTTCGCGCGTAAGCGTTACTCCGCGATCCATGTCTTCAATGAGACGAGCGATTTGCGCAGGTCCGTTAGACTCTCGCGTTCGCTCTAAACACTCCCCACGGCTGCTGTCAATAGACCAGCACGAGCACAGCAGCCTCTTTGGCTTCTCCCACTACCTCGTCAAATTTCAGATCCTTCCCGTTCGGCTCTTTGAGTTTAGCCGCTACTTCGGGCACGGATTCAAGGAGGCCAAGCAAGAAACTGCTCTTGACGGCGTAGTTTACGTTCTGCGGCAATGCACCACTCATGAGTAGTG